>NZ_WHIW01000013.1 GCF_009295635.1 Alkalilimnicola sp. S0819
GAAACCACTCAGCGCCGATGATAGTGCAGCCTCGCTGTTGTGCGAAAGTAGGTCATCGCCAGGCTCTTAATACCAAAACCCCCGAAGGAAATACCTTCGGGGGTTTTTCTTTGCGCGGGTGCGGGGCAGAATCGGGTTCCCTGCCCCGCTTACAGGAGATCTAGCCGATGCACGTCGAATCCAGGGACGCCGCCAGGGAGCTGCTCCAGTTCATCGACCGCTCTCCTAGCCCGTGGCACGCCGCCGCCAATATGGCTCAGGAGTTGCGGGCGGCCGGATTTCGGGAACTATCGGAAGCCCAGCCGTGGGATCTGCAGGCAGGGCAGGACTACTTCGTCCGCCGCGACGATTCTTCTCTGGTGGCGTTCAGGGTCGGCAAGCTGCCAGGTAGCAGCTTGCGCATCGTCGGTGCCCATACCGATTCACCCGGCTTTCGCGTCAAGCCCCAACCCATCATTGCTTCGGACGGCATGCTGCGGTTGGCCGTAGAGGTCTATGGCGGCCCGATCATTCCCAGCTTTACGGATAGAGAACTGGGCCTGGCGGGGCGTGTTCATTACCGCACGGCTGATGGAATCGTCCGCCGCCTGGTACACATTGACCGACCACTGCTACGCCTGCAGAACGTCGCCATACACCTCAACCGGGACGTTAACGAGCAGGGGCTGAAGCTGCAGCGCCAGGATCAGCTGCAATTGCTCCTCGGATTGGAGGCCGATGAGAAGGCCGGCCTGAATGCCTTCCGAGGGCTGCTCGCCGAGCAGGCCGGATGCGATGGAGCGGATGTGCTCGGTTGGGAGTTGGCGGTCGTCGATACCCAACCAGGCGCCTTCTTCGGCATGGCGGACGAGTTCATCGCCAACGGGCAACTCGACAATCTGGCCTCCTGCCACGCGGGTCTTCGGGCATTGCTCCAGGCCAGCGATGCCGGTACCACGCGAATCCTTGCGTGTTTCGATCATGAGGAGGTCGGCAGTGAAAGCTACGCTGGTGCTGGCGGCAATTTCCTCGAAACGGTGCTGGAGCGCATGCGGGATGCCCTAGGGGTCCCCCCTGCCGAGTGGGCTATTACCTGCAGTGATAGTCTGCTGCTCAGCGCCGACATGGCCCACGCCTACCATCCAGCCTATCCCCAGTTACACGACCCCCAGCACCGGGTCTACGTGAACGGCGGGCCGGTGATCAAGCACAACGCCGCACAACGATATGCAACGGACGGGGTGGGCGAAGCCTTCTTCACGGCCCTATGCCAGGGGCTCGGTTTGCCGGTGCAGCACTATGTGCATCGGAACGACCTTCCTTGTGGGAGCACTATCGGCCCGATGTCCGCGGCCCGACTCGGCTTGCGCACGCTGGATGTGGGGGCGGCGATGTGGGCGATGCACAGCGCCCGTGAGAGTGCGGGTGCCGCCGATCACCTGATGATGATCCGGGCCATGAGCGGGTTCTACGGTGCAGACAGCATTGGCTGAACCCGCGCCCAGTCTCAATGCGCCGGCGTATCGCGTGTGGAAGGTGCTCGCTGATGGCACTTTCCGCTCCGGCGAGGACTTGGCCCGAGCCGAGGGTGTGAGCCGTGCGGCCATCGGCAAGGCGGTGAACCGCCTGCGGGCGTTGGGCGTTGGAGTGCAGGCCGTCACCGGCCGTGGCTACCGCCTGGAAGAACCGGTGGAACTCCTTGATGCGCGGTGGTTGGAGCGCGCGCTCGCGGTGCAGTCCCGCAGCCAGGATTTTGCTCTTCGTGTTGTCCCCAGCGCCGATTCAACCAATGCGGTTCTGATGTCGGCAGCACGCTCCGGCGCCGCTGACCAAGCGCTCTTCGCCGAGTGGCAGACACTGGGGCGCGGGCGCCGGGGGCGCGGCTGGATAGCTCCGCCGGGGCGCAGTTTGTGTTTTTCGATCCTGCTACAAATGCCGGTGCTTCCCTGCTCCGTCGCCGCGCTGAGCCTCGCCGTGGGTGTCGCTGTGGTCGAGCGGCTGGAAACCCTGGGGATAATCGGGTTGGCGCTAAAATGGCCGAACGACCTCCTGGCGCCCGAAGGTAAGCTCGGTGGCATTCTGCTGGAGATGGTCGGTGAGCCCGAAGGGCCGTGCACGGTGGTCGTGGGCATAGGGCTTAACCTGGCGCTGACGGCTGCAGAAAGGGACGTGATCCAGCAGCCGGCGAGCGATCTGCGCTCTCTCACTGGGCGATTACCGGGGCGCAACAGGCTGGCCGCTGAATTGGTGAGTGCGGTAAGGCAGAGCGCAGAGCTATACAAACAGGCCGGGTTTGCCCCGTTCAGGGAACGCTGGTCCGGCTATGATGCTTACGCCGGTCGTGAGGTGGTACTACACCTTCCCACGGGCACCGTCTCGGGAGTTGCCCAAGGCATAGACGAGCAGGGAAGTTTGCGGTTGAAGACCACACAGGGGTTGCGCCTGTTCGGCAGCGGCGAAGTGAGCCTACGGGGTTCCAAGCCATGATGTTGCTGATCGACCAGGGCAATACCCGGATGAAGTGGCGTTTTCTGGACGGCCGTGGTCTGGTGTCCGGCGGGGCATCTGGCAACGGTGGCGAATTGCCCACTTCATGGCGCAAGGCACCGCTGGAGGGCGCCTTGCTTGCCAGCGTTGCCCCAGCCGGCGTGGTCGCCGAGCTCGAAACCAGCCTCGCCACGCTGGGGCTACGCGCTGAACGGGTTCGGGTGGTATCGCCGCAGCATGGCATACGCGTAGCGTATAGCGAACCTGGGCGGTTAGGCGTCGATCGGTGGCTAGGCATGCTCGGGGCCGCGCGCCTGGGGCTGCTCCCGGCGTGCATCGTCGACAGCGGCACCGCAGTCACCATCGATGCCGTGGATCGGCGCGGAAACCATCTCGGGGGCATGATCGCGCCGGGGCTGGGGCTGATGCGTCGATCCCTGGCCTCGGGGACCGGGGCGCTGGACGATGTGGCCGCTGGCGAGGCGCCCCTGTTCGCCCAGGACACCCCGTCCGCGCTACGCAGCGGCACCCTGCGCGGCCTGGCCGCGCTGGTGGATGGTGTGGGTGAGCAATATCGGCAGGCACTGCGGCACGAAAGTGATGTTCACGGCTTGCTGGTCGGGGGTGATGCGGCCATTTTGCACCCCTATCTGCGCGGCTCATGGGAGGTGCAGGAAGATCTGCTTTTCCATGGGCTGGCCCTGCTCGCGGAGCACAGCACCTGATGTCTTCGCGCCGCGTTGTTCCGAGGCGGCGTTTTCGCTAGGATTCCGAGCCTTGATGCTGGCGTAGCTCAGTTGGTAGAGCGGCTGATTTGTAATCAGCGGGTCGCAGGTTCGACTCCTGTCGCCAGCTCCATATCCCTCCTCCGCGCTTGTCCCCCTCGCCGCGGACCGGCTTGCTTTCGCGACCCCTAGGCTCCAACTGTGAGCAGGAAAGCCAGGAACCGATCACTGCCTGTGCAGTGAATGATCCGGCGGTTTGTCTCACGGGGGGCAGAGCTATGGAAAGCCGGCATAACGGCAGAAAGCTGCTGCTGGGTTTGTTCTGGGTGGAAATCACATCGGCTGGGCTGTTGTTCTGGTTCCTGCGTGAGCTGGTCGGCAGCGGCGTCCCCCAGGTCGCCGGCATGGTTCGTTGGTGGCCGCAGGCGGTGCTTTACGCCGTCTTGCTGGTTTTCGCCATGCTGGGCGCGGGGCTCTATAGCCGCCACCTGCGCGAGAGATTGCCTGGTATTTTGCTTCGGCTGTTGCTCAGCGTGGTTCTGGCCGTTGCCGGCTGGGCGCTGCTGTCCAGCACATTCACCGGTCGCGTGGCCGTATCCGGTCTCTTGATGCTGGGGATAACGACGCTAGTTTTGCTGGTGCTGGTCCGCGGGGCCTTTCTGCATCTGTCCGCATGGGGCTGGCTGCAACGGCGCGCTATCGTCCTGGGGGCCGGGCGTCGTGCACTGGAACTCGAACGGCTGCGGCGGCGCACGGATCTCCTGGGGCTGCGCATCGTCGGTTATGTTCCCTTGCCCGGTGAGGTGCGCCGCGTGTCCCCCGAGCGCCTGCTTCGCAGCCAGGGCGGACTGTTGCGACTGGCCCGGCGACAAGGCGCGGAGCAGATCATCGTCGCGGCCGATGAAAGGCGCCAACGCCTGCCCAATGAACAACTGGTCGCGGCCCGAACGGCCGGGCTACACATTGTGGATCTGATGGATTTTCTCGAGGAAGAGCTGGGCAAGATCAAGCTCGAATTACTCCGGCCCAGTTGGTTGATCTTCGGCGGTGGCTTTCAAGGTGGCAGGGGTGCCGCGGCCGCCAAGCGCCTGCTGGACATCCTGGTCAGCCTGCTGTTGCTGGGTCTGGCAGCGCCCCTGATGATCCTGGCCGCGGTCGCTGTCCTCATTGAAAGCGGGCGGCCGGTCATTTACCGACAGGCAAGGGTAGGGCGCGGCGGGCGCGTGTTCCAGCTCTACAAGTTTCGCAGCATGCGCGCGGACGCCGAGAAGGGCGGCGGGGCGCAATGGGCGCGCACCGACGATGATCGGGTCACCCGGGTTGGCCGGGTGCTCCGTCGTTACCGCATCGATGAATTACCCCAGCTCTACAACGTCCTGCGCGGTGAAATGAGCTTTGTGGGCCCCCGCCCGGAGCGGCCCGAATTCGTGAAAGAGCTGAGTGCCAGCCTGCCCTACTACCAGGAGCGCCACCGGGTGAAGCCAGGGCTCACCGGATGGGCGCAGATACGCTATCACTATGGCGCATCGGAGCGGGACGCCTTCGAGAAGCTCCAATACGATCTGTTCTACGTGAAGCACCAAGGAGTGTGGCTGGATGTGGCCATTCTTCTGCAGACCGCGGAAGTAGTCCTTTGGGGCAGGGGCGCCCGTTAGGGTCAGGCCCCCGCCCGTGCCACCGCGCCCGGCAAGTCCACGCAAGCGCTTACTTGGAAACCTCCCGCGGCACCCCCACCCACAACGCTGAGTCCGCCATGCCCGAGGGTGCATCGTGCACGGTGGGCGCAAAACGCTACTAAGCAGGATCGGAGCCGAGTTCACCTTGCGGCGTGAGCCCGGCACGCCCGAGGGAGGGGTCAATGATGCGTTTATCCTGGATTATCGGCCTGGCCGGTCTGCTGCTTGCCGCCGGCTGTGTGCAGCGCTCGGAACTTCGCCAGGGCCACGCACCCCAAGCCTGGGCGGATGAGAGACCGGCTTCGGAGCACGTCTCCCCCAAGGCCTATCGCATTGGGACGGACGACCAGCTACAGGTGAATGTCTGGCGCAACCCGGATCTGTCCGTGGACGCCCCCGTGCGCCCCGACGGCAAGATCACGTTGCCCTTGATCGGCGACGTACAGGCCGCGGGCCGCACGCCCGAGTCGGTCAGCCAAGCGGTGGAGGAGGCGCTGAAACAATATCTCAAGGCACCCCGGGTGGCGGTTATCGTGACCGAGATGCGCAGCCATGATTATGCGGCCCGGGTGCGTGTCACCGGCGCGGTTACCGCGCCGATTTCCCTGCCTCACCGCCCGGGCATGACCGTGCTGGACGCGATCCTGGAAGCGGGCGGCCTGAACGAATTCGCCGCGGCCAATCGCGCGCGGCTCTATCGGCGAGAGGGCGATGCTTCCAGCGCCCGGGTTATCCGCCTCGGCGACATCATCGAGCGGGGCGATCTGGGCACCAACGTGGCGCTGCAGCCGGGCGACGTGATCAGCGTCCCCGAGCGCCTGTTCTAGACACATCCTGGCCAGGGACAACGTCATGCGAACGGATCTGGAACATGAGCTGGACCTGTTGCTCCGGGAGGCCAACGCTCGACGCCGCTGGGTGTTGGGGGGGTACCTGCTGGTGATCGCCCTGGTCTTGGCGGTGGGCTGGGCGTGGCCGAAAAGCTACCAGACGTCCACCAGCCTCTACGTGGACAACCAGAACATCATCGGCCAGTTGATGGAAGGCGCGGCGGTCAGGACCACTGTCGCGGACAGCGCCGACAGTGCGCGCTCCATCATCCTCGGCCACCAGAACCTGGCCTGGGTGCTGGAACAAGGCGGCTGGCTGGCGTCATCGCCTTCGCCCGCGGAGCAGGAACAGCTCATGGCGTCGATTCGTCAGCGTACCCGGATCAGCAATGAGGGCGAGAATATCCTGCGCATCAGCTATCGGGACAGTGATCCGCAGCGGGCGCTGCGCACCACCCGTTTGCTGGCGGACGTGTTCGTGCGGGAGGTGCGTGAGGCGAAGCACGAGGAAAGCAAGGCCGCCTATACCTTCATTGATCGCCAGGCTAGCCAGTACGAGCAGCAACTCGCCGACAACGAGGCGCGGCTGAAACGGCTGGGGGTGGACCCGGAAATGGCGCTGGAACCGGACTTTGCGCAGCGCGCCAACGCGCTACGCGAACGGGTGGCGTCTCTGCGCCAGGAATTGCGTAGCGCGGAAATCACCCAGACCACCGTGCGCGAGCAATTGGCGCGATACCCCCGCCGGGCGGAGGGCAACGCGGAGCTGCGACAGCTGCAGGCACAATTGGCGCAGCTGCGTACCCAGTACCACGAAGCCTACCCGGACATCATCGCGGTGCAGGAACAGATTGGCGAGCTGCGCCGGCAGGCCGTGGGGGGCGATAGCACCGACCCCGTGTATCAGGAACTGCGCCGCAACCTGTTCGAGGTCAACACCCGGATCAAGACGCTGGGTGACCGACTGGGGGCCGCCGAACTGGAGCTCGAGTCCGCGGCCGGGCTGGGCTCCAGAAGCGCCGACGCCGAGGAGTTGGAACAACTGGTTCGGGACTACCGCATGGGGCAGGAAATCTACGCCGACCTGCGCCGGCGCCGGGAGGCGGCCCGGGTATCGATGAAGCTCGATTCCGAACAACAGGGTCTGACCTTGCGCGTGAATCAGCCGGCCTACCTGCCCCACCAGGCGGAAGGCCCCCGGCTGCTTCATTTCGCCTTGGCGGGTCTGTTGCTCGGCGTGGCCCTGCCTTTGGGATCGGTTTATGCATTGGCCCGGATCGATCCCCGCGTGCGCCGGCCGGAGTTTCTTAACGAGGAGCTGGGCCTGCCCGTTCTGGCGGTGGTTCCCCCGCTGCGCACCGCCGCGGAGCGACGAGCCGATGCCCGCGCGCTGGTCTACGCGGGTCTGGTGTTGCTATCGGGCGTAATGCTGGTGGTCGTTGTGCTGCTGTTGCGAGCCTTTGGGGGGGAGTAGATGAGCAAGATCGAAGAGGCCATGCGTAAGGCGGGGCAGGCACCAGGAGCGGTGGTATCGCGGGTTCGCCCCCAGGAACAAGCGCGGCCGACGTTGGAGAGCAACACCACGGCGGGTGGCGCCATGGTCGGGCTTGGCGCCGCCGAGCAAATTGCCAGAATGCGTGAATCCAGCCCCCGCTCTCACAGCGATCTGGAAGCGCGACGCCTTATCGACGAGCACAGCAGTGGTGCGCCCGTGGGCGAGGCTTTCCGCACGTTGCGCACCTCCCTGCTGCAAATCACCCAGGGGCGGAACTTCTCCTTGTTGGTGAGTTCGGTCTGCGTGGATGGTGGCGCGAGCTTCGTGGCCCGCAATCTGGCGGCGGCCTTCGCCATGGATCCCGGCAAGACGGCGCTGCTGCTCGATTGCAATCTGCTTGCAGCTGGCGATGAAGAGAGCTCCGACAGCGGGGGGCTCGCGGTGGCGCCAGATGCCGCCCCTGGGCTCACCGATTATCTACAGCGCAGCACGATGAAGGCCGAAGAGATTCTCTACCCGAGCGGCGTCGCCCGCTTGCGGGTCATCCCCAGGGGAACCCATTCCACGGCCGCCGTGGAGCACTTCACGGCGCCGCGTATGGCTAGCCTGCTCAAGGAACTGCGGGGCCGCTACGCGGAGCGTTTCCTGATCATTGACAGCCCGCCCATCGCAGAGTCCGCCGATAGCCGCATTCTCGCCGAGCTTTGTGATTTCGTGCTGCTGGTCGTGCCCTATGGGGGGGCAAGCGCGGCGCGCATCAGCGCGGCGGTGGATGCCGTGCCCGACGGGAAGCTGATCGGCAGCGTGATGAACGGGCAGCCGGAGCGTCTGCTGGCAGCTCACTGAGGTTCTGCATTGCTCAGGGCACCCTAACCATAATGACGAGGTTGGACCATGGACGGGACCCATCGCCTTTCGCTGTTTTTCTTGGTGTTCTGCCTGTTTGAATCGGCCCAGGCCATGCAGGGGGCCGCGAATGCCGGTGTCGGTCTGGAGTACAGCGACAACCTGGCCCGCTCCAGTGCCGATGGTGACGGCACCTGGGGGGCCATTGCCTGGATGGGTGGAGAGCTGTATGAGGACAGCGAGCGTCTGCAGTTGAGTGCCGAAAGCGGCCTGCAGTACGAAAATTACTTCAGCAGCGCCATCGACGATGAACTGCTCTTCAGCCTGGATGGCCGGGGACGTTACTGGTTGCTGCCCGGCCGTCTGAGCTGGATGGCCGAAAATCACTTCCAGCAGGTGCGTATCGAACCACTGCGCACCCGTACGCCGGCCAACCGTCAGGACGCGAATCTCTTCTGGACCGGCCCGGAATTGCGCTGGCCGGTGAGCGCCGCGGACACCCTGACCCTGGGTGCCCGCTACGGGAACGTCTACTACGAAGATACGCCGGCGGATAATGATCGGCTGCTGGGGAGCCTGCGTTGGTCCCGGGCGCTGACCCCCACCACCGAGCTCTCCGTCAACTATCAGTTCACGGATGTGCACTACGATGAGAACACCGCGGTCTACGACCAAGGCCGACTGGTCATGGTCACCGATGATTACAGCCGCAGTGATCTCTACGCCCGACTCGCGTACCGGCTGCCGTTGTGGCGTCTGCGCATGGAGGCCGGGCTCACGGAGTTGGATCGGGAGCATCTGGACGATGCCGATGGCCCGCTGTTCGCCGCCCTGCTGCAACGGGATCTGCCACGAGAGGGTTACATCGGCCTGCGAGCCAGGCGCCAGTACACCGATAGTGGCGAGACTCTCGCCGGCGAGGCGGCGCTCCCCAGTTTGTTCAACCTGGCTGCGAGCTCCGTGTTGCAGGACATAATCCTCGAGCAGCGCCTGGATGTATTCGCCGAGCTGAATCGGGATGATTGGTCCCTGCTGGGGGGGGTCTATCGCACCGAAGAGAATTTCGAAGAGCTGGAACTTGACCGGAAAGCCTACGGGCTGAGCGCCGAGCTGGCCTATGCGCCCTGGCTGACAGCGCGGGGAGCGGTGTTCTTCCGCTACGAAGACGAGCGCTACAGCGACATTGACCGGGACGATAACACCTACGCGTTGGGCGTGCGCGCGCAAAAACGGCTGGCCCGTCGCTGGGAGCTGGGGGCCGAACTGGGCCACGTAGAGCGGGACAGTAGTGCGGCGGGCTTTGATTTCACCGAATCCCGTGCGCTGCTTTACCTGCGCTTCGGACCCGCCCGCGCGCTGGATCCGGAGCGCCGACGCCGTTCTGATTTCGAGCGCTTCTGAGCGCTATGCCCTTGGCCATTGCCATGCACCCACTGGAGCGGACGCAGCAGGTGACGAGTCTTTATCCCAGCCGCGCGATCCGCCGGGCGCGGGTCTTTATCGAGTATACCCTGCAACGCCCCGACGGTTTCCTTGCCCTGAGTGGCGCGCGCGGCGCCGGCAAGTCCAGCCTGCTGCGGGAGGTCACCGAATACCTCCCGGTTTCCACACGGCTCGTGCAATTTTCCGCAGCGGCGTTCGCGCAAGCCAGCGGGCCTCACGGGGCCACGGAGGCATTGCAGCGTCAATTGCGCGAGGCGCGCCTGGCGCCGCGGGAAGGCGAGCAGTCGGTCTTGCTCTGGGTGGACGATGCGCAGGCGCTGGGTGAGGCAGCGCTGGGCCGGGTGATGCACCTGGCCGCCGAGGCGAGGGATGTCGATTGGCCGATGCGCGTCATTGTCAGCGGGCAGGGGTTATCGCCCCGCCTGAGCGACCGCGCGGGCCTGGGCCAGCTGGATACGTATGCCCCATCGCCACTGTATTTGGAACTTTGTGGCCTGGAGGATGCCGAGGTGGCCGGCTATCTCGATCATTGGCGGCAAAGTGTCCGCGTAGCACGCGCCCCGCTGTTCCGGGCGGAGGTGCATTCCTTGTTGCACGAGGCCAGCGCCGGCATGCCCGGGCGCCTCGCTTCCCTGTGTGACAGCTGCCTGCGCCATGCCCGGGATGCGGGCTCCGAATGGGTCGATGAGGCAATGGTGGTAGAGGTGCTGGCAAGAATGGACCGGCAATCATCCGCTGGCCCCGTCTCGTCGGCTTCGGCCGGTGCTCGGGATCCGCGCTCCGAGGCCCTGCTGGCTGCCGTGGAGCGCCTGTCCGGTGTCCTGAATGAGTGCGCGGGCTTGATCGAGCATGAGCTGCGATCCATGTCGGAGGGAGTGCGGCCATCGCGCTGACGATCGGTACGGGGAGGGGCGGCATGCACAATGCCATGACAGTGGATGTGGAGGACTACTTCCACGTGGCGGCCTTCGCATCGCGAATCGACCCGGGGGATTGGGATCGATACCCCAGCCGCGTGGAGGCCAACACCCATCGCTTGCTCGCGCTGTTCGCGGAGCGCCAGGTTCGGGCGACCTGGTTCGTTCTGGGCTGGGTCGCCCGCCGACATCCGCAGCTGGTCAAGGCCATAGCCGCTGGTGGCCACGAGGTGGCCTGTCATGGCATGAGTCATCAGCTGATCTACCGACAGAGCGTAGCGCGTTTTCGGGCCGAAACCCTGGCCGCCCGGAAGTTGCTGGAGGATCTTTCCCAGCAGCCCGTGGAGGGTTATCGGGCCGCGAGTTATTCCATCACGCGCCGCTCCCTGTGGGCCTTGGACGTGCTGGCCGAAGCCGGCTTTCTGTACGATTCCAGCATCTTCCCGGTGCATCACGACCGATACGGCATACCCGGCGCGCCGCGTCGGCCGCATCGGCGGTCTACCCCCGGTGGCGCCTCCCTGGTGGAATTCCCTCCCGCCACGGCCCGCTTCGGGCCGCTTTGCCTGCCCTGCGCCGGGGGCGGCTATTTCCGGCTCTATCCCTATTCGCTCACGCGTTATCTGCTCAAGCGTTGCAATGGGCAGGACGGGCAACCGTTCATGTTCTATCTGCACCCCTGGGAACTGGATCCGGACCAGCCCCGCTTGCCCGCGGGGCGCTTGAGCCGCTTTCGCCACTATCTGAACCTCCACCGTTGCGAGTCGCGCCTTACGGCCCTGCTGGCGGATTTTCGCTTCACCACCGCCCGCCGCGTGCTCGAAGCCGCCGGCCTTCTCGCTGCCCCGGCAGTGCCTGGCGGGGCGGGCGCGGCCTATGCCTAGCCGGGCGCGCTTCGGGTTGCTCTGGGCGGTACTCGGGCTGATGACCGTCGTACTCAGCCTCTTGCCCGGGGGCGGGGACTGGTTGGGCCGTTGGACCAGTGCGGGGCATCTGCCGGCATACGCCGTACTTACCGCCGCCGGTGCCTGGGCACGGCCCGGCCTGTTGGCGTCCCGCGGAGCCAGCCTTGCCCTGGCGGCCGCTGGGGCGCTGCTGCTGGGTGTGAGCATGGAACTACTACAGCCGCTGTTCGGCCGGCAGGCCTCCTGGCTGGATCTGGGGCTCAATATGCTCGGCGTCGGCTTGGGGCTGGTGCTGGCCGAGCTCGGCTGGCAGCGATACGCTCGGGTGGGCGGCTGATGTGTGGGCTGGCGGGTATCCTGGCGTGGCGGGCGGCGCCGCCGCAGCACAGCGAATTGGCGAGCATGGTGCGCATGCTGGCGCACCGCGGCCCCGATGCGATAGGGCTGCACCGGGTCGGCCCGCTTGCCCTGGGGCACGCACGCCTGGGCATCGTCGACAAGGCGGGCGGTGTTCAGCCCTGGCTGGACAAGAAAAGTGGAATCGCCCTGGTTTTCGCCGGCGAGATCTTCAACTATCTCGAATTGCGCGAGGAGTTGCGCCGCCGCGGTGAGCACTTCGAAGGCCGCTCCGATACCGAGGTGCTGCTCAAGGCCTATCTGCGTCATGGCTCCGATTTCGTGCAGCGGCTCAATGGTCAATTCGCCATCGCGCTGTGGGACCCCCGCCCGCGCGAGCTGCTCCTGTTTCGCGACCGCGTCGGTATAGCACCGCTGTTTTACCGCGAGGATCAGGGCCGTTTGCTGTTCGCCTCCGAAGCCAAGGCCTTTCTGCCGGTACAGCGGGAGGCGCCGCGGCTGAATCCCGAGGTGCTCGACCAGATCTTCACCTTCTGGGCTCCCGGCGGCGCGGATTCCCTGTTTGCCTCGGTGAAAAGCGTGCCCCCGGGGCACATGCTGCGCGTACGCCATGGCCGGCTACGGCTCCAGCCTTACTGGGACTGGCGTTTTCCCGTGCAAGGCGATCATGAGCAAGGAGACGAAGCCACACTGGCCGAGCAGTTGCATGCCTTGCTCGACGACGCCGTGCGTTTGCGGCTGCGGGCCGAGGTGCCGCTGGCCGGTTATCTCTCCGGGGGGCTGGATTCGGCGGCCATCAGCGCGCTGGCCCGCACCGGCGGGCGGGGGCTGGCGACCTTTTCGGTCGCCTTCGATCAGGCACCCTTCGATGAGTCCGCAGAGCAAGGTTTTCTCAGCGCGGCGCTGGGTACTCATCACCACACACTGCGGCTCACCCCCCAGGCCATCGCCGAGGGCTTCCCGGCGCTGGTCTGGCATACCGAACAGCCGCTGCTGCGTACCGCGCCCGCGCCGCTCATGCAACTTGCCGCGCAGGTACGTCGGAGCGGGGCGAAAGTGGTCTTGAGCGGCGAGGGGGCCGACGAGGTGCTGGGTGGCTACGAGATCTTCAAGGAGGCGAAGATCCGCGCATACTGGGCGCGGCAGCCGCAATCGCGCCGGCGCCCCCTGTTGCTGCGGACCCTCTACCCGTACCTGCCCATGCAGAGCGCGCGCGGTTACGTGGAGCGATTCTTCGCCCAGGGCCTGGATCAGCCGGATAGCCCCTTGTTCTCGCATTTGCCGCGCTGGGCCAGCACCGCACGCGCGAAATACTTCTACTCCGATGCGCTGCGCCTGACGCTTTCGCAACGGGGGAGCGACCCGCTGGCCACCCTGCTCGCCACACTGCCCACGGCCATGAAGGAATGGACGGCGCTGGCGCGAGCCCAGTATCTGGAGGCCAGGCTGTTGCTGCCCGGCTATCTGCTCAGCGCCCAGGGGGATCGGCTGCTGGCCGCCCACGGCCTCGAGGGGCGTTATCCCTACCTGGATCATCGCCTGATCGAGTTCGCCGCGCGGCTGGCGCCGCGCCACAAGCTGCGGGTGCTGCGTGAAAAGCACCTGCTGCGCCTCGCTCTTCGCGCGGTGCTCCCCGAGCAGGCCCTGCGACGCGGCAAACACGCGTACCGAGCACCGGATGCTGAGGTGTTGCGGGCATTGCTCACCAGAGAACCCGCCGCGGACCTGCTATCGCCAGCGGCGCTGAGGGCGAGCGACCTGTTCGATCCCCGGCGAGTGCAGGGGCTGCGCCGAAAGATCGGCACCGGGCGGCCCTGCTCGGCGTCCGATCAGGCCGCGCTGTGCGGGGTTTTAACCACCCAGCTGTGGCACCACCTATTCGTTGAAGGCCATTGGCAGTCCGGGCGGCAAGCTAACAACTTCAAGGACGATGACCTGCGACAGATTGAGGGGGCGTGACATGCTGCGGCGGCAACAACTCCGACGGTTCATCCTGGAGAACTACCTATTCACCGATGAACAGTGCGCCTTGGGCGACGATGACTCGTTTCTCGAGCGGGAAATTCTCGATTCCACCGGCATCATGGAACTGATCCTTTTCCTGGAGGAGCAGTACGGCATCACGGTGGAAGAGCAGGAAATGACGCCGGATAACCTGGATTCGGTAAGCCGCTTGCTCGATTACCTGCAGCGCAAGCAGTCCGCCATTGCGGTGGGCCACTGAGATGGGCGCCCTCCTGCTCGAGCGCCTGGGGCAGCACGCCCGCCAGCGGGGGCAGGCCACGGCGCTGGTGTATGGCGACGCCCGGCTACGATACGCGGAACTGTGGGACCAGGTGCGGCGCTTGGCGGCCTGGTATCGCTGCCGGGGCCTGCGGCCGGGTGAGCGGGTCGCGGTGCTCATGCACAATCGCCCGGAATACGTCGTGGCCTACTATGCGGCATGGGCCGCGGGCCTGGTCGCGGTGGGCCTGAACGCCGCCTGTCGGGCTGGGGAGTTGCTGCATTGCCTGCAGCACAGTGGCGCGCGCCTGCTGGTGGCGGAAGGCGCTCACCGGGCCTTGCCGGAGCTGGGCCGGCGCTGGCTCGGGGACATGCTGCTCACGGCGCCGGCACGGGTGACCTCGGTGCCTTGGCACGATGCCTTGGCGACCGAACCGGCCACCCCATCCGCGCCGGCCCCGGATGCTCTGGCCGCATTGGTCTATACCTCGGGCACCACCGGCCCGCCGAAGGGCGTGATGCTCGGCCATGGTGCTTTCGCGGCCAATGCCGATGCCATTGTCCAAAGTTTGCGCCTGCGCCCCACCGACAAGGCGTTGGCCTTGCTGCCGCTGCACTACGCCTATGGCGGCTCGGTAATGCACAGCCACTTGGCCGTGGGCGCGGGCCTGTTGCTGGAGAGCAGCCTGGTCTATCCCCGCGAAGTTCTGGCGCGGATGGAGCGGGAAGGCGTCACGGGTCTGCCGGCCGTGGCCCCTACCCTCAGTCTGCTGCTCAGTCCCGCGCGGCTGCACGAGTTTCCCCTGGGGCACCTTCGCTATATCACCCATGCCGGCGGCCCCATCGCCTGGGCCAGCGTGCGGCGTATCCGCGCCGCCCTGCCGCATGCCGCCTTTTACCTGATGTACGGCCAGACCGAAGCCACCGCCAGATTGTGCTGTCTGCCCCCCGGGCAGATCGACGAAAAGCCCGGTGCCGTGGGGTATCCGGTATCCGGCGTGCGCCTTGGCATCCGCGACCAGGCCGGTCGCGCCTTGCCCCCTGGCGAGGTGGGTGAGATCTGGGCCAGCGGCGCCAACATCATGCTGGGTTACTGGGGGGATCCGCGGGGCAGCGCACAAGTCCTTCGTGGAGGCTGGTTGCGCACCGGGGACCTGGGCCATATGGACGATGATGGCTGCCTGTATCTGGACGGTCGCGTCGGCGACATCATCAAGACGGGCGCCCACCGGGTGAGCCCCGTCGAGATCGAATCCGTCATCGGCCAGATCGACGGCGTCGAGGAGGTCTGTGTCAGCGCGGTGGGGGATGATTTGCTGGGGCAGGTGATTCATGCCCGCATCGTGCCGCGCCCGGGTGCGCGGCTTCAGGCCGGTCGCATTCGCGGTCACTGCCGAAGCCGCTTGGCCAGCTACAAGGTGCCCCGGCAGGTGGAGTTCTGCCAGGCCCTACCACGCAGCAATGGCGGCAAAGTGCTGAGAAGCTCAGGAGAGATCAGGCCATGAAGACCGACGATCCCTGGCGGGAATGCCAGGCGGACCGGCTCCAGCGCGCACTGGATCTGGATGAGCCGCTGGAGGTGCGCAAGATCCGCAGGAGTATCCGCGATCTGCTGCGTGCCCGGCTGCATAAACGCGGCGTGGTGGTGGCGCTGTCCGGTGGCATCGACAGCTCCGTGTGCGCGGCCTTGGCGGCGGAGGCGTTGGGGCCTCAGCGGGTGTTCGGCCTGCTCCTGCCGGAACGGGAATCCTCCTCCGGGAGTCTGGAGCGGGGCAAGCTGCTGTGCGGGCACCTGGGGTTGCGGCACCGGATCCACGACCTGAGCGCGGCGCTGGAAGCGGTGGGCTGCTACCGGGAGCGAGATCAGGCCATACGCCGGCTGTTCCCCGACTATGGACCCGCCTGGCGGAGCAAGATCGTGATCGGGGATTTCGGTGCCGGTGCCTTGCATCACTTCCGCCTGGTGGTGGAAGACCCGAGCGGTGTCGTGCACGAACGTCGGCTGGGGTTGCGGGAGTATCTGCAGATTGTCGCCGCCACCAATTACAAGCAGCGCCTGCGCAAGTCCGTGGAGTACTTCCACGCCGACCGGCTCAACTACGCGGTGCTGGGCACCGCAAGTCGGTTGGAGTACGACCAGGGTTTCTTCGTCAAGAACGGCGATGGTTCCGCCGATCTCAAGCCGATCGCTCATCTGTACAAGGTGCAGGTTTACGCCCTGGCCCGCTATCTGGGGCTGCCGGCGGCCATCTGCTCCGCCATTCCCACCACCGATACCTACAGCCTTCCCCAAGGGCAGGACGAATTCTATTTCTCCCTGCCCTACGACAAGATGGACCTCGCTCTGTGGGCCTATAACCACGACGTGCCTCCTCCTACCCTGGCCCCGGCCCTGGCCTTGAGCCGCGAGCAGACAGAACGGGTCTATCGGGATATCGAGGCGAAACGGCGCGCCACGCGCTATCAGCATGCCCCGCCTCTGCTCACCGAGGCCGTTCCCCAAGTGAACGCCATGGTCTGACAGGGGGGTGGCCATGTCATATCGGCACAAGAAATGGATCGTGCGTGCCTTGCACCTGCTCACCTTCCCGTTCTCGCTGATCAGCTTGGTCGCCTATCGCCGGTGGGGCAGCGAGGCGCCGTTCCAGTTCAGCGCGCGTCTGCTGAGTCTGGTTCCGGGGTACTTGGGGCGTTACCTGCGCTGCAGCTTCTACGTGGTCACGCTCCCCGCCTGCGCTCATGATCTGGCGGTGGATTTCTGCTCCTGGTTCGCGCACCCCACGGCCCGGGTTGGTCGCGGTGTGGTCATCGCCAGCTTCAGCATCATAGGGACGGCCACCCTGGCCGATGAGGTGCTCGTCGCAAGCCGCGTATCGGTTCTGAGCGGCAAGCAGCAGCATCCGCGCGGAGGTGACGGTGGCCGTGGTGGCCAGCCGCGCTACCAGCGGGTCACCGTGGGGAAGGGGAGTTGGCTGGGGGAGGGGTGCGTTGTCATGGCCGATGTGGGGGCGCGCTGCGTGGTTTCCGCCGGCAGCGTGGTGACCCGGCCCATGCCGGATCATGCCAGTGCGGTGGGCAATCCGGCCCGCTTCATGAGACTGAGCGAGGAGGCGGCATGAGACGCCCGGGCGGTGTTGTGGTCGCCAGCCTGTGGTTTTGCATTGCGTTGATTGCAGGGGGGGCGATGGCGGAGCAGCGGATTGTCTATATCGAGGCGTCCACGGTGCATCGCTGGAAACTCGAGCAACTGCCGGAGCGGATGGCTCTGGAAAACGTCTCCATCCGCGTGCACCGAATTCATGGCTTCGACAAGAGCGCGGCGGTGGCGGCAGTGCTGGGCTCGGGTGAGCGCCCGGATCTGGTGGTGTTGCAGCAGTGCTCCGTCTATTTCCCGGGCGAGTTGGGGGATTATCGCCGCAAGACCCTGTCGTGGCTGGAGCAACTGGAAGGGCAGGGCATTACGGTGGCGCTGGCCACCACCGTGCCCACGGCGGCGAGCCTCGGCTGGTGGCAGGATTTCAAGAATCTGGTGAAGACCCGGTTGCTCGGGCGCGAGGGGCAGCAGGAACAGATCACCAACTTCAACACCTGGCTCAGGCAGCTTGCCGCGCAGCGCCGCCTGCCGTTGTTCGACCCGGAGGCGGCGCTGCGTCAGGCCGAGCCCCCCGGCTACCTGGACCCCGCCTACGACGCGGGGGACGGCATTCATCTGAACGCCCGGGGCTATGAACGGCTGGACCGGGTTTTCTATCGGTTCCTGCAGGGGCTGGGGGCGCCACGGGCCTGCGAAGGGGCGGACCGTACATGCGCGTGATGCACATCATGGCCAGCAACTTCGTCGGCGGCCCCGAGCGCCAGGTGTTGCGTCATCTGGAACACCTGAGCGCGGAGCCGGGGTGGCAGATCTGCCTGGTGAGCTTCGCCGAACCGGGCGGGGAGGAACTGCTGGAGCGGGGCCGCGCCTTGGGTGCCGAGGTCTGGCGCCTGCCCGCCGCTCGGAGGCAGCTGTTTCGTGCCCGCGGACTGCTCGCCCAACAAATTGCCCGCTGGCAACCGGATGTGGTGTGCACCCATGGTTACAAGCCGCTGGCGCTGAGTTTGACAGTGCGGTCATCGCCGCCACGCATCGCCTTCTCCCGGGGCTGGACGCGAGAAGACTGGCGAATCCGACTCTATACCCTGCTCGACAAATTCCTGTTGCGCTTCCCCGACCGGGTGGTGGCCGTGGCCGAATCCCAGCGTCAGCGCCTGCGGCGCATTCGGGTGCCCGCGCACAAGATTCGGGTTATCGCCAATGCCTGCACCCTGGACGAAGCACCATGCCGCACCCCGGGCGACGATGTCCGCCGCGCGATGGGGCTGCCGGCCCGGGGGCCGTTGCTGCTGGCCGCGGGCCGACTGAGCCCGGAAAAAGGGCACCGGCATCTGCTTGCCGCGATGCCCGCGATTCTCAAGGCGCATCCGAGCGCCCAACTGCTGATCGCCGGTGATGGGCCACTGCGCGAAGAACTGCTGTCCGGGGTGGGGGGGGCTCTCCGGGCGCATGTTCACCTGCCCGGCTTCTGCCGAGAGGTGCACGGGCTTTTTCGGGCCGCGGATCTGCTGGTGCTGCCCTCGCTTTCGGAGGGTATGCCCAATGTCTTGCTGGAAGCCATGGCGCTGGAGTTGCCCGTGGTGGCGACCCGGGTAGGCGGCGTGCCGGAACTGCTGCAGAACGGGCGTCTGGGCGTGCTGGTGGAGCCAGCCAGCCCTGCGGCGCTCGCCGAAGCCTGCATAGCCGCGCTGGATCACCCGCAGAGCTGTCGGGAGAGGGCGGCCGAGGCGCGGATACAGGTCTTGCGCACGCACGGTTCCAAACGCCAGACCGAGAAACTGCAGGCCCTTTACAGGGAGGTGGTGGAATGGCGGAGTCGCATGCTCACGGTGTGATGCCCCGGGTCACCGTGATGGTGCCGGTGCGCAACGAAGCGCGTTACATCAAGGCCACCCTGTCGCAATTGGCCGAGCAGGACTACCCGGCCGGGTCTCTGGAAATCCTCGTGCTGGACGGTGATTCCGAGGACGATACCGCACAACGGGTACAGGCCTTCGCCACCGCGCACCCGGGCTTGAACCTGCGCTTGCTCCGCAACCCGCGCCGCCTATCCAGCGCGGCCCGAAACCTCGCCTTGGCGCATGGCCGTGGGGATTACTTTCTGCTCATCGACGGCCATGTGCACATACCCGGGCGTCGGATGATTCGGGATCACGTGGAAATGGCGCTTGCCCATGGCGCGCTGGTGCTCGGCCGGCCCCAGCCCCTGGATCCGCCGGGCATCACCAGCTTTCAACAAGCGGTGGCGTTGGCACGGCGCTCGCGCCTGGCCCATTCCGGGGAGTCGCTGATTTTCAGCAACAGGCAGGCTTGGTGCAGCCCGCTCAGTGTGGCGGTGTTCTATCACCGAAGCGTCTTCGAACGATGTGGTCGTTTCGATGAACGCTTCGATGCCGCCGAGGACCTGGAATTCAACTACCGGCTGGAGCGCGCCGGGCTGCGCTGCCTGATCTCGCCCCGCTTCACGGTGCGCTACTACCCACGGGAGAATCTCTCAGGGCTGTTCCGGCAGCTTGTCCGCTACGGCCTGGGCCGGGGGCGATTCCTGCGCAAGCACCCGATGCGGCTGCGTCCCGAGATGCTGGCGCCGCCATTGTTGCTGCTCGGCCTGGTGGTGGGCGTGCTGGGCAGTCTATTCAGCGGATGGTGGCTGGGGCTGTTCGTGCTGGCGCTGGCGGCCTATGCATTGCTGCTGGAGGTGGAAGCCCGGCGTCTGGTGGCCGGCCAGCCGGGCCAGTCAGCGCATCGGCTGGCACTGATCATCGCCACGATTCACCTGGGGCTGGGCTATGGCCTGCTGCGAGGCCTCCTGACACCCTGGCCCACGGTGCAAGCGGGCCCGCGTTTCGACGAGGAACGGGACCTTGCCGGCTAAGCGCGTCCTGTTTCTGCTCGATTGCCTGTACCAAGGCGCCGGCGGGGGCAGCGAGCGACAGTTCCTGAAGCTCTACCGCCACGCCGCCGAAATCGGCATTGACCCCTATGTGGCGTTTCTGCGCACCGAGGCCGTGCATCGACAGCTGGACTGGGCGCGCCCGCCGCTGCAACTGCAGTTGAAGTCACTGCGCAGCCCGGCGTTGCCGCTGGTGCTGTGGCGTCTGAAAAGGCTGGTGAGCCGGGAGCGGATCGAGGTGCTGCATACGCTGTTCGACGACGCTACCCTCTGTGGTGGTCTATTGAAGGCTCTCTGTCCGGGCTTGAGGCTGATCTGCAGTCAGCGCAACCTGGGGCACGCCCACTCCGGCTTGCGCAAGCGCCTGCTCGGAGCGGTGTTCCGGCGTGGCGAGCAGGTGGTGGTCAACGCCCGGGTCATCGCCCACATGCTGGAGGCCGAATACGGCGTAGCGCCCCAGCGTACCCGGGTCATCCCCAATATGTATGAGGCCGCACCCGCGGCGCGCCCCGGTGGCGCGGATCTGCATGCGCTGCGCAGGCGACATGGGATGCTTGCCGTGGTGGTGGCCAATCTGCGTCCCGTGAAGGGAATCGACGATCTGCTGGCCGCCGCCCGCCAGACGGCGGACCTGGATCTGGGCTATGTGCTGATCGGCGATGGTGGGGGGCTGGCGAGCTATCGGCGTGAAGTGGCGGCGGCGGGTTTGCAGGCGCGTGTGCACCTGCTGGGCGCGCGTGATGACGTGCCGGCCTGGCTGGCGATGGCGGATTTGGCGATCTTGCCCTCCCGTTCCGAGGGCATGTCCAATGCGCTGGTGGAGTACATGTTCGCCGGCCTGCCGATTGTGGCAACGCGAGTGGGGGGCAACGTGGAAGCGCTTGACGGCGGGCGCTGCGGCGTACTGGTGGCGCCCCGGTCGCCGGCGGGATTGGCCGCCGGGATCCGCGCCCTGGTGGACGATCCGCCCCGCAGAGCGCGTTTGGGGCGGTGTGCCCACCGCTACGCCGAGGGGCGTTACACCGTGTCGCGGGTCAGTGCCGCCTACCGGCGATTGTACCGGTGCGGTCCGGCAGGCAGTCCGCGGTGAGCTCCGGTGCGATGGCGGGACGCGATGGCGCCGCGCTCTCCAGGGCTTCGAAGCGAAAACCCTCGGCCCGGTATCGTGGAATCATCTCATCCAGATAGTCCCGCGTGAGCTGGAACTGGTCGTGGAACAGCAGGATGTCGCCCGCTTCCAGTGTGCCGAGATTGTGGGCAATGGCGTGGGTGGATTTCGCGCGATAGTCCCGCGCGTCCCGGGACCAGAGCACGATGTCGAAGGGCACTTCGCGACTGCAGCGAAGCAGGTTCCAGCTGAGGTGTCCGTAGGGTGGGCGGTATAGCGTGGGGCGCCAGTTCGGCAGCACCGCCGTTATAGCCCGGGTACACCGCAGATGCTCTTCCTGCAACTGCTGACGGTTGAGCCGGCGCGGGGATCGGTGGCTGTAGGAGTGGGCCCCCACCGTGTGCCCCTCGGCCACCATGCGTCGCAAGAGTTGTTCCCGTCCCGCAATGCGGTTGCCCAGGATAAAGAAGCTGGCCCTGACCTTGTGGCGCGCCAGCGTATCGAGAATGGCCGCTGTGCGCGAATGCGGCCCGTCATCGAAGCTCAGGTAGAGCGCGGGCGCGCTGCCGCGCACGCGATAGCGCAGATTTGGCGCCAGGGCCGTGAGCAGCATTCTAGCCAGACGGCTGGCCATCAGGTTCGTACCGTGATCAAGTGCATGGGAACCCGCCTTTTCGCTGTTCTACGCGGTTTCTCGGAGATGCCGGTCCGTCCCCCGGGCCGACCTCCAAGGCAGTGTTTCCTTGAGTAATCGGATTGTGGTCGTGTTCGGCGTATGCAAGAGCCGCCCCCGGTGTCTCTTGACGCGGCCCCCGGGTGCTTGAAAGTTCACGCTTCGCCTTTACCTCACGTGTAGCAAACCATTCCTTTGGGCCTCGGCTGCAGCCAGGCGGCCCGCCGTTGGCTGGGGTTTCCTCGAAGATCGTTTACGCAGAGGGGGCAATGCGCGATGACTCAGGCCGCACAAGGAACGGCCCCGTTGGCGCGGCTGCCTGATGGGGGTTGGAGCCTCGCGCTGGTGCTGGTCGGCGTGTACCTTTGGGCGCTTATCGCGACCCCGCAGTATCGCTTCGATATTCTGGCCACGCTGCACTACGAAAAGCTGCTGGTGGCCGCCGCCTGGTTGAGTCTGCTGCTCGCCGGCCGCGTTCAGGCCCGCTTGTCCACCACCAGTGGCCTGCTATTGCTGCTGTACCTGTTCATGTGGGTCAGCCACTTGTTCTCGCCCTATCCCCAGACCGCCGACGCCCAGTGGTGGGTGAGTACCTACTGGAAGCTTCTGCTGTTCTACTTCCTTGTGCTGTTCACCGTGTCCGGCGTGCGCGACGTGCAGCGACTGTTCGCCGCGTTGGTGGTGGTCTCGCTGCTCTACCAGCTGCATTCCTGGCTGGACTTCGTGCAGGGGGGCGCCTACGTATGGCAGCAGGGCGTGCGGCGGATCATCGGCGTCTGGTCCGCCAGTGGCATGGGGGCACCCAACGCCTTTGGCATGCTTGCCCTGTTCACCCTGCCGTTCGCGCTGGCCTGGCGAGACGTCAGCACCGGGGCCTGGCTGCGCCGGGCACTGCTGGGCGGCGCCTTGCTCTGCGCGGCCTCTATTCTGTTCAGCGGCACACGCGCCGCGCTGGCGGGCCTGATCTTCTACCTGCTGCTGCGATATGGCCGGGCACTGGCCCGTCCCGCCGTGCTGATGGGTTTGGCGCTGGTGGGGGTGCTGGCCCTGGCGGCGTTGCCCACCGACATGCGCTTGCGTTACCTCTCCTTGGTGATGGACGTGGAACAGCTGGAGCGGCCGGCCGAGGAGCTTGCCAGCGCATCCGCGCAGAGTCGCCTGCAAGGCCTGCGCGATGGTGTCGCCCTGGGTTTTCAGCGGCCGCTGCTGGGCTACGGCCCGGGCGCCTCGGCGGCGGCCCGTGCCGAGCGCTTGCCGGGCGAGCAATGGCTGGACATCGAAGGCGAAGCGCTGCAGCTGCACAACCTGTATGGGCAGCTGATGGCCGAGGGAGGGCTGCCCGGCACGCTGTTGGCCGTGCTGCTGATGCTGCATGTGCTGGGCAGCCTTCGTCGGCTGCGACGGGACGCCGACCCTTTGACCGCGCACTGGGCCGGCGCGCTGATGCTCGGGGTGCTGGTTTTCATGTTCTATGGCTTGGCCAGTCATACCCTGTACCGGTTCCACTGGCTGCTGCTGTTCGCCGCCCAGGCCGCTTTGGTGGGTGCCTGGCGCCGGGCGAGTGTACCGGCCGGCACGCCACCGGCGGGCCTGGCCGGAGTGGCCCGCGCCCTGGCCAGACCGCGCGGCTAGCCCCGTGAATCGGCCCGATCAACAGCGGGGAATATTCGGCGCGCTGGCGCGTCATTCGCTGATTTATGGCGTGGGCAGCGCCCTGGGTGCGGCGGGCGGGTTTCTGCTGATTCCGCTGTACACCCATGTGCTGGCCACCGAGCAGTACGGCTTGCTGGAACTGCTCAACCGGATCGCCGACATTCTGTTGCTGGTCATGTTCATGGGCCTGCGTCAGGCGTATATACGTTTCTACTTCGAACAGGACACGCCGGATTGGCGGCAGCGGGTGACCGGCAGCACGCTGGTGTTCGTACTGGCGTCGGGGCTGATCCTGGCGAGCCTGTTCTGGCTGCTCCATGAACCGCTGCTTGGCTTGTTCGCGGATGCGGCCGAGCTGCGGGTGCCGGTGATGCTGTTGCTGCTCTGGATGCCCGCGGAAATGGTGCTCCAGCTGGGCATGGTCGATTTGCAAGTGCGGCTGCGTTCGCTGCTCTACGTGCTCGTCAGTCTGCTTCGTCTGATCGGCTTCATCGCGCTGAATGTATATCTCATCTGGGTGCGTGATTTCGGCGTGGTGGGGGTGTTGCTCGCCCAGGCGCTGGTGACGGGGCTGATCGCGCTGGGGTTTCTCGGCTTGCTCGGCTGGCAGACCCGTGTGCGCTGTTCCGCCGCGCTGGTCCGCCGCTTGCTGGCCTTTGGGCTGCCCTACCTGCCGGCGGCGGCCTTCATGTACGTGGTCAACAATGGTGATCGCTACGTGATCGGTGCCTATGAGTCGCTCGCCGCGGTGGGGATCTACGCGCTGGCGCACAAGATCGGGATGATGGGCACGCAGTTCCTGATGGACCCGTTCAACAAGGTCTGGTCGCCGTTTCTGTTCCGGCACTACAGCGACCCCGGTGGCCCGCGGCTGGTGGGGAGGGTCTATACCCTCTATACCATGGTGAGCCTGTTCGTGGCGCTGGGCATATCCTTGGCGGCGCCGGTGGCACTGCCCTGGATCTCCGCCGCCGAATACCACGGGGCCGCCACGCTGGTGCCGTTGATCGCCCTGGCATCGGTGTTCTACGGCATGTCCTGCCTGGGCGATGCGGGCATCCTGATTGCCAAGCGTACCCGCTACAAGCCACTGATATGCGCCCTGGCCGCGCTGGTCAGCGTGCTGGCCAATTTCTGGCTGGTGCCGCGCTGGGGGGCGACGGGCGCGGCCGTGGCCGCCGCGCTCGCCTTTCTGACACTGCTGCTGAGCACGCTCTGGGTGGCCAACCATTTCTACCGCATGTGGCTACCACGCGGGCGGATCGTGGTCATGTTCGCCCTGAGTGCGCTTTTGTATCTGCTGGGGCTGGGGGCGATGCGCTTGCTGAGCGTTTCCTGGGTGACGCCGCTGATCGCGGGCCTGGCGCTGGCGGCGTTTCCCCTGCTGATGTGGCATGGCGGCTTCTTGCTGGCCGAGGAGAGAAGCATGGTGACGGAGCTGCTGAGGCGCCTGCGGCGGGGGGCGGTTCGACGCTACGCCGGGCACGGGGAGGCCTGAACATGAGCCTGAGCAGGGTGTACGGGGAGACGCACGGTTCGCGGGCGATCGGCATCGTGGGCGGTGTGGGTTGTTTTGCCGGCCTGGATCTCAATCGCAAGATCTACCAACACAGCCTGGCCCGCACCGATCAGGAACAGGTCAGCGTCTACCTGCTGTCGGCCGGTGCGCGTATCGCTGATCGCAGCGCCTTCCTGCTGGGCCGCAGTGAGGTGAACCCGGCCAGTGGCATCCTGCAGGTGTTGCGAATGCTGGACGAAATGGGGGTTGCGGTGGCGGCGATTCCTTGCAATACCGCCCATGCGGCCCCCATCTTCGATCCGGTGGTGGGGCAACTGCAGGCCGAGGAGCGCCGCATTCGATTGATCAGCATGGTGGATGCCCTGGCGGATCACCTGTTGGCGGAGGCGCCGCGGCTCACCCGGCTGGGGGTGCTGGCCACTAGCGGGGCGGTGCGGGCCGATGTCTATGGTCTGGCCCTGCAGCGCTGGGGGGTGGAGGTTCTCTATCCGGGGGAGCGGCGGCAGCGGGCTCTGCAGGCGGCGCTCTACGACCCGGATTACGGCATCAAGGCCACGGGCCAGCCGGTCAGCCTCAAGGCGCGTACCGCGTTGCTGGACGCGCTGCAGGACCTGCGTTTGCGCGGCGCGGAGTCGGTGGTGCTGGCGTGCAGCGAGTTGCCACTCGCGGTAAGGCCCGGCGTGTTGGCCGGTTGCCCCATTATCGATGCCACGGCAGTGCTGGCCCGTGCGCTGCTGCGCGAGGTTGCGCCCGCCAGGCTGCGCCCGCTCAACTGGGAGCGTCAGGGGCGTCCAAAGACTGCCAGGGGGTGAGCATGAGCAGCGAGCCAAGGGCGGTGCTGTTTCGTTCGGAGCGACGTTTCCAGGCCTTCCACGACAGCCTGCGGGAGCGCGGTGTATCGGTGGATGTGCTGGACTTCACCGATCCCGCTTGGCAGGACTACGACTTTCGCCGCGCACACATACTGATTTACTTTCCGCATTTCGAGTACACATCCAATCATCCCCTGGCCCTGCACCGGGTCCAGGACGAGCTGATGTTCCTGCACCGGCGGCACCCGCATCTGCGCATGTTCCCTGACCCGCGGGTGACGCCCTATTACTCCGACAAGTACCGTCAGCTGCTCTTCCTGCGCGCCACGGGGCTGCCCCATCCGCGGACCCTCAGCCTGGACGGCGAGGCTGCGCTCGCTCGCGCCGAGCGGGAGCTGGGCTACCCCATGGTCATCAAGAACCGGTTCGGCGCTGGCGGCGATTACGTCTTCAAGGTCGATGAACCGGGCGAGCTGCGCGAGCTCTATCGCCTGTCACGCCTGGACATGGTTCATGGCGGCGCCTGGCGGCGGGGTATCAAGGCGCTCGCCCGGCGCAGCTTTCACTGGCACCTGTGGAAGAACCGGCGCCTGGCCTACCCCTTCCTGTCGCCGCCCCTGCTGGCCCAGCAGTTCATCAGCCACGAGAGTGACCTGAAGACCGTGGTGGGTGACGGCGAGGTGGTGGAGGCGCACTGGCGCCACCGGGCCGACCCGCGCATGTGGAAGATGAACATCGATGGCGGCGGCATCGGTGAATGGTCCCATGTGCCGCCCGAGCCCTTGCGGATTTCCGAGCAACTGGCGCGGCAACTCGGTGCCCGCTGGCTGAATGTGGACATCATGCGCAGCGGCGGTGATTACCTGGTTTCCGAGTTCTCGCCGGTGTGGCATCACTATGCGTACCGGGAAAAGGCGAGCTTCGTTTACAAGGACGATTACAACATCCCCAGGCCGCTGCGCGAGGCGCTGGACCTGGAGCGCATGGTGGTGGCTTCCTTGCTGCGGCCTTCACCGCTGCGCCGGGCGGGCTGAGCCGCGCCTTGCAAGCGCCCCCCGCCGGCCCAAGGGATTTGGTCAGTGACGCCTGAGGGTCTGCCCCGGCCGCTTGCGGATCACAGTAATGGCGACCGACGACAGAGGGCGAATATGGATATCGCCAGCACGCTGGTGCGAGAAGCGTTCTTTCCGCTGTGGGCCTGGTGGGACGGTGACGGGGAGCTGCCGCGTCACCGTCACGCTTACGCGCAGCTCGACACCCAGGGCCCGGCCCAGGTCCGCGAGGCCCAGCTGCAGGGTTTGCGCAGCATGCTGCGTCATGCGCACAGCAACACGCCGTTCTATCGCGAACGTCTCGATCGCTGCGGCCTGGACCCGGAGCAGTTCAGCGGGCTTGCCGATCTGCGCCGTCTGCCCCTGCTTGGCAAGGCGGAAATACGTGACGCCGGGGATGCCTTGATCGCGCGCAACATTCCCGCCGCCGATCTACTGCCGGCCTCCACCGGCGGGTCCACCGGCCGGCCCCTGCGCTTCTATCGAGACCGTCAGGCGGTGCACCGGCGCAAGGCTCAAGAGTGGTACTTCGATCGTTGGATGGGGCACAGCCTGGGCGAAAAGGCCGCACTGTTCGTGGCGGCCTCGCACTACCAGGGCGCCGGGGGGCGGCTCAAGGGGCGTTTGCGCAACGCCACCTGTGAGCGCCTGCTGCGCTTCGACCCGGCGCGCACCGATGAACCCTCCATGGAAGCCTTCGCCCGGGCCTATCGCCGCTTTCGGCCCGCGGTCATCAAGTGTTTTCCCAACGCCCTGTGGGTGTTCGCGGAATTCGTGCGCCGCCGCGGCATCCAGCTGCCCCCGGTACGGGCCATTTCCTGTACAGGCGAGAATCTCTACCCCCATCAGCGCGAGCTGTTCCAGGAACTGTTCGGTGGCGAGGTGTTCGAGAAGTACGGCACCAAGGAGGCGGGCGTCATCGCCTGCGAATCCGCCGCCCATGACGGGCTGTATGTCTTCTCGCCTGGCGTGCTGGTGGAGGTGCTGCGCGAGGACGGCGAGCCGGCGGCGCCGGGCGAGATGGGCCGAGTGGTGATCACCGATCTGTTCAACCGGGGCATGCCGCTGTTGCGCTACGACATCGGCGATATGGCGGTGGCCGGCCCGCTGGAGCCGCCCGCCGGTGGCCCGCCGCTGCCGGTGCTGCAGCGATTGCTGGGACGGGACCGGGACATACTGCAGGACGAGGCCGGCCGCCCCCGGCCGGGGTATCTGTTTGTCGAGGTCATCAATCGGCTGAACCTGGGTGCCCAGTTTCAGATCATCCAGTCCGCGCCGGACCGGGTGCGCGTCAAGTACGTGCCGGACCGCGATGAACCGCCGGAGCTCGCGCCGCTGGCGCAGGCGTATCGTGAGCTGCTGGGCCCGGGCGTTGCCCTGGAGTTTCAACGCGTCACGGCCTTGCCCCGGGACCCCTCGGGCAAGTACCGCTACGTGGTGTCGGAAATCCCCCCCCGGCCGAGGGCGGCCTGATGGGCGCGGCGACCTTGGTGAATCGGCTGCGTACGGCCGCCAGTCTGCTGAAATACCGCGCGGATCTCTGGCTGCCGGCCTACTGGCGCCAACAGCGTGCCTGGCGCGCCCAGTCCGCCACGTGCCGAGGCGTGGTGGATGTCATGGTGCTGGTGGCCGACCACTTCGAGCCGGCGCGCAGCGAGGGGGAGCGCGGTGTGGAGCGGGTGCGGGAATGGTGCGAGCGCTACGCCGCCATCGTCAGCTCGCACCGCGACAGCGACGGCGTAGCGCCTCAGCACACCTGGTTCTATCGTTACGATTACCCCAACTTCGATTGCATACGCATCCTCAGCGAGTACTGCTACCAAGGGCTGGGGGAGATCGAGTTTCACCTGCATCATGGCCACGACAGCTCCGAGGGCTTCCGGCAGCGCTTGCGGGAGGGCGTGGCATGGTTCGCGGGAGCCGGGGCCATGGTCTCCGCCGAGCCGGATCCGCGGCATTATTTCGCCTACGTGGCGGGTAACTGGGCGCTGGATAACGGTCGGCGCGACGCGCGGTACAGCGGCGTGAACAACGAGCTGGAGCTGTTGCGCGAGGCGGGCTGCTATGCCGATTTCACCTTTCCGGCCTTCGGCTGCACGGCGCAGCCCCACATGGCCAACTGTCTCTATTACGCGCGGGACCATCCGGGGCCCAAGTCCTACGATCGGGGTCGTCCGCTGCGGGTGGGCGGGGAGCGTTGGGGGGATCTGCTGATCTTCCTGGGGCCGTTGTACATCGACTGGCGTGCGGGCCATATCGAGTACGCATCGCTGGAGGATTTCACGCCGTACCACGGGCGCCGCTGCGACTATTGGCTGGCGGCGGGCGTGCATGTGCTCGGGCAGCCCAATTGGCGCTTCATCAAGCTGCACACCCATGCCATGCAGAGCCGGGAGAGCTTCCTGGGCGATCAGCTGCACCGCTTGTGCGCCGATCTGGAACGGCGTTTCGGCCGGGACGGTTACCGCCTGCACTATGTGACGGCCCGCGAGGCCTACAACATCGCCAAGGCCGCGGAAGCGGGCGAGCAGGGCGACGCGGGCGGGTTTCGCGATTATCTGCTGCCGCCGCCGGCCAATCGGCGGGTGCATTGCAATGCCCCCTACCGGCTGCATCGATACGGCGTGCGCGGGGTGGAGCTGGAAGTGCTGGCGCCGGTGCGGGACAGCCGGGTGTGGCTGAAGGACGGGCCGCTGGCCCGTGTCGAGGGCGGTCGGTTGCGGCGGCTGACGCTGAACCTGCGCCAGGGGCATGTGGAAGGCTTGCGGCTGGAGGGGGAAGGGGAGGTGGTGTTGACCTACCGGCATCCGGGCCGGCCGCGATTGGCCTCCGTCAGCGAGCGCCGCCGGCTGCCCTTGCGATTGAGTCGCCAACCGCCCCCGAGGGCCAGTTCCGGGTCACCGTAGAGGGGGAGTGTTCTGGAAGAACGGTGCCGGGGCAGTTGCTCCGGCACCGCAGGCCACTTGGCCGGGGAGGCGCTCAGTGGGCAGCGAGCCCCGCCGGCGCCACCGGCACGTCCTTGGCGGGGTAACCGCAGTCCTTGGCGCTGAGCTCGTAGCCCGTGCCGTTGATGTCACTGCTCTGCAGCCCCGTGGCGCAGAAGGAGATATCACGGCTGCCGTTACTCAGGCGAACACTGCCCTGGAAGCGGTCGTGGTTGAAGCGCAGCTTGCTGGAGGCGTATGCGTACAGGGCGTAGGTCCATTCCGGCCCGGTGGTCTCGGCGACATTGTTGTAGAACACCACATCGCTGCCGCTTTCCACCGAGATCGCACGCATCTGGCTGCGAATGCGGTTGTCGCGCACGATGGTGTTGCGCGGCACCCCGTAACCGCCACTTTCGCCGATGCGCAGGCCGATGGTGTAGTTGCCTTCGGATACATCGATGTCGTTGCGATAGACCATGGTGTTGTCCGAACCGTAACGGATTCGGATGCCGGCGGAGGCCTCGTTGCCGTTGCGCTGGTTATTCATGCGGATCTTGTTGTCGAGCACCCGGTTGTCGTCGGAGTTGCCGTCGATCAGGATCGCCCGGGTCTTGTAGGAGGCGGCCTCGATGGTGTTGTTGCGGATGATGTGACCACTGCCGCCCCACAGGCTGATGGCCTGGGCCTGGCCCACGTCGGCGGCGAGCTCGATGGTATTGTCGGAGATCTCCACCGGGCCGCGTCCGCTGAGGGCGATGGCGCGTCCGTAGCCGGCCGGCTGGCGGTCCATGCGCGCCAAGCGGATGGTGTTGCCGTGAATCTGCCCCTGCCAGCGCGCGTTCGGATCCAGTGAGATGCCATAGCCCGCGCTGGTGGTGCTGAGCTCGATAGTGTTGTAGGCGATGCGGTTGCCCCAGGAACGCTGGCTGTTGCCACCCAGGCGCATGCCCCAGGCGTAGGCGCCGCTTTGCGCGCCGCCGCGGCTGATCAGGATGGTGTTGTCGTGGATGTTCAGCCCGCGGTGGTTGCCGGTGGCGACGATGGCGTGGGAGTCCTCGCCGCTGCGCGGCTCATGGCGACCCTGCTTGAGGGTGAGGTTCTTGATTTCCAGTGAACTGACCGGATAGTCCACGTACACGCCGTTGCCGGCGCCGCGGTCGGCGTAGGTCAGGGTATGGCCCTGGCCGTCGATGACGACATTGTCGGCCCTGATGGTGATGGCGCGGCCGGAACCGACGCTCAGGTCGCGGCTCAACACATACGTCTCGCCGGCCTGGTCGGCGATGTAGGGGAGTTGGTCGATTTCCACGGCGGCCAGCGCGGAGTGGGTGTAGAGGCTGCCGGCAGCCAGGCCGATCAGGCCGAGTCGGGTCAATGCACGCATGATGGGTTTTCCTGTCACTCGTTGTTTCCTGCTCGCCTCCTTGGGGGCGCGTACCGCGCCGCCCAAGCAGGCCCGATGGCGCGGGCTGTTTATTGCACCGTTACCACGACTTCGTTGGAGTAGGCGCTGTCATTGCCGTCCATGTCGGTGGCCTTGACGGCGAAGTACCAGGACGCGGCGCTCAGGTTCTCCACGGTGTAGCTGCAGACACGCTGGTCGTCCGCGTTCTGCTGGCAGTCCACATCGTCGAAATCCAGCGCCAGGGTCTGATTGTAGGTGCTCGGCGAGAGGCCGTAGCTGACCTTGTAGCCCACCAGATCGCGCAGCGGGCTGCCGTCGGTATTCTGCGTCGGCTGCACCCAGCGCAGTGCGGCCGAGGAGCTGCCGGTGCCGCCGGTCGCGCCACCACCGGTGTTCCCATTGGCGCTGCCGCCGGAACCACCCATGCCGCCGGTGCTGCCGCCGGTGTCGGTGCTCGAATCGGGCGCGGGCAGAGTGCTGCCGCCCGGGGCGGGCGAGGGCTTGCTGCTGCCGCCGCCGCCACTGTTACAGGCGACAATCAACGCACTGGAGAACACCAGCGCCAGGGAGCGAAGCATAAGGGTATTGGATCGAGTCATGGCTGCTTTCCTCGTCGTTGCGAGCGGTGCGCGGGTCGCGAGGACCCGCGGGGTCGGTTGACGGGTTGCAGCGCAGCGAATGACGGTCTGTGCCGTCTGGTGCTGGCCACCCCCCCCGTTTCGGTGAACGCACTGTAGGAGGGGGGCGGGGCGAGGAATGAGAGGCCGTTCACGGCTTGGGGGGGGGTGGCTGGCAAAGGTGTGGATCTGTGAGGGGGGTCACGATTAAGTATCGTAAAAACAGTCGCTTAAGAGCGACCCTGTCGCCCTGGGGAGACAGGGCCCGGGTCGCGCCGCGGCGACCCGGGGGGGGGCTGGTTCTAGCCTTGACGCAGGTTCCGCGGCGCCTTGGGAGCGGTCGCGGCGGGATAGCCGCAATCGCCCTCGCTGAAGCGGTAGTCGTGGCTGCCCGAGCCTTCGCTGATATCACCCGCGGTGACATTGGTGGCGCAGAAGCTCACATCGCTGACCTCGCCCACCAGGTGCACGCTGCCTTGGAAACGGTCCTGGTTGAAGCTCAGACCGTGACTCGGGCCCGCCAGGTAGGCGGCGTAGCCACCGCTGCTCTCCATCAGATTGTCGTAGAAACGCACATCGGCCCCTTCCTCGACGGAGAGCGCGCGGCTGGCGCTGCGCAACTGGTTGCCGCGTACCACGGTGCCCGCGGGTATGCCCAGTCCGTCGCTGCCACCTATGCGCAAGGGGAAGGCCTCCCGAGCCTCGCGGGTATCGATGTCGTTCTCCAGCACCCAGGTGCGGTCGGAGCCGTAGCGGACCCGTATGCCGGCGGAGGCACCGCCGGGCGCCACGCTGCGCATGACGATGCGGTTGCGGTACACGGTGTTGTCGTCGGAGTTTCCGTCCACCAGGATGGCGCGGGTGTGGGCGGAGTCGGCGATGATCTCGTTGTCTCGGATCATGTGGCCGGAAGCGCCCCAGAGGCTGATGCCCTGAACCTGCTCCAGGCTGTCGGCCAGTTCGATGTGATTGCCGTGGATCTGAATGTGGCCGTCGCCGCTGATGGCGATGGCACGGCCGTAGCCGGCGGGCTCTCGACCCATGTCCGCGAGGCTGATGCGGTTGCCCTCGAGCTGTCCCTCCCAGCGCGCGCCGGGGTCAATGCTGATGCCGTAGCCGCCACTGCGGCCGCGCACGCTGATCGTGTTGTAGGCGATGAGGTTTCCCCAGGAGCGTTGCCGATTACCACTGAGGTTGATGCCGGCGCCGTAGGCACCGGCCTGGCTGCCGCTGTGATTGATACGCAGGGTGTTGTGATGGATGTTCAGGCGGCCGATGTCTCCACGCCCCCAGATCGCGAACACGTTCTCGCCGGCGGACGGGTCATGGCCGCCCTGGTCCAGAATGAGGTTCTTGAGCTCCAGACCGTTGGTGCCGTCCTGGATCAGCACACCGTTGCCCGCGCCGGTGTCCGCGTAGCGGATGGCATGACCGGCGCCATCGATCACCACGTTGTCCGCCGCTACGGTGATGGCCGCACCGGAGGCGGTGCTGAGATCCTTGGCGAGCACATAGGTCTCACCGGCCTGGTCGGCGGTGAAGGGCAGGGTGCTGATCTCGGTGCGCGCCATCAGCTGCTGCGAGCTCAGCGCGGCGAACAGGCCCAGGCTGATACGTAAAGTCTTTTTCATGGCGATCTCCTTATTCCACGTTCACGGTCAACGGGGCGCTGTGGGCGCTCAGCCGGCCATTGCTGGCCACGGCCTGCACCGTGACGTACCAGGTGCCGCTGGCCAGCCCGCCCAGCCGGTAGCTGCAGCGCTTTACCGCGTCCTCGTCGATGGCGCAGTCCACCGCTTTCAGGTCAACGCTCTTGCTCTCGGAGTAACTGCCGGGGCTGGCGCCATGATTGAAGCGATAGGCCACTGTGTCGCGCAGGGTGCTGCCGTCGGTGTTCTCGGTCGGGGCGTCCCATTGCAACAGGACGCCGGCATCGGCGGCGGTCGCCGCGGCGACCGCCGCAGCTACGGCGGGACTGCTGCCACCACCGCCCCCTCCGCCACCACCGCCCACGCAGGCACTGATGACGAGGGTGCTGGCGGTGACAAGGCAAGCCGTACGAAACCGTTTGGGGAAGTGTTTCATTGACTGGTTCCTCTGGAGTCACGAAATGCGTCGGGAGCAGCCGGGCTGCCCCGTGGCGGAACGGACTCTAGAGACCGGTCAGGGGGATGCTTGAGAGTTGGCGCACACTATGTGCAGAACGCGGCACGTTGCCACCATGCACGCTGCTCAGAGCGTGATGTGGCGCGGGAAAGAGGAACGAAAACAGTCGCCTGCGGGCGACTGTGTGGGGCGTAGGCGACAGGGGGGGGAGCCGGTCAGCGTTGCTCTAGTGGCTGCGGGCTGCCATGGCGGATTGCTGCGCGGGGATAGGTGGGGCGGGCCAGCCGCGCAGCTCCCAATCCAGGGCGGTGCGGATGATGAAGTGCAGGTCGTCATGGCAGGGGCGCCAGTTCAGGGTGCGGCGGATGCGCGCCGCGTCAGCCACCAGTGCGGACGGATCTCCGGGGCGGCGGGGGCGCTCCACGGTGGGCAGGGGCTTGCCGCTCACCGCCGCCACTGCGTCCAGCACCTGGCGCACACTGTATCCGTGGCCATAGCCACAGTTGAGGGTGGTGGATTCGCCGCCGGCCCGCAGATAGTCCAGTGCCTTGATGTGGGCGAGCGCCAGATCCTCCACATGGATGTAGTCACGCACGCAGGTTCCGTCCTCGGTGGGGTAATCCGTGCCGAAGATCTCCACCCTCGGGCGTTTTCCGGCGGCGGCCTGGCAAGCCACCTTGATCAGCAGCGTGGCTTCGGGTGAGTCCTGACCGAGGCGGCCCAGGGGGTCGTTGCCGGCGACGTTGAAGTAGCGCAGGGTCACATGGCGCAGCGGGCTCGCCGAGGCCAGATCCCGGAGCATCCACTCGCTCATGAGCTTGGAGGCGCCGTAGGGGGTGATGGGCGCGACCGGGGTTGTTTCGTCGACAATGCCCTGGCGGGCGCCACCGTAGACCGCCGCCGTGGAGGAGAATACGAAGTGGCGCACGCCGGCCCCCTGGCAGGCCTCCAGCAGACAATGGGTATTGGCGGCGTTGTTGCCGTAGTACTTGAGTGGGTCCCTCACCGATTCCGGGACCACGGTGTTGGCGGCGAAATGCATTACCGTATCGATGCGGTGCCGCCCGAGCAGTTGCCGGAGCAGCGCCCGGTCGCCCACGTCACCGATGACCAGTTGTCCGTGCAACACCGCCTGGGCGTGGCCCGTGGAGAGATTGTCCAGAACGAGGACGCGCTCCCCTTGCTCGCCGAGTTGTCTGACGACGTGGCTGCCGATATAGCCGGCGCCGCCGGTCACCAGGATCGTGCCCTCCTTGGCCCCCATGAGTTCCCCCTTTGTTGAACACGCCCCGCGACAAGGTGTCGCGAAATATTCACTGGGGGCTCGCCAAAGCCAAGGCAAGTGGCTATAATCCGCCGCCTTGTCGTTGCCCGCGCCGATATGTTTGCGCTGGTGGTTGACAGGGAGTGAGCGCGTAAAGAGAATACGCAGTTCGCAAACGGAGGGGTTCCCGAGTGGCCAAAGGGGGCAGACTGTAAATCTGCTGGCTCAGCCTTCGGAGGTTCGAATCCTCCCCCCTCCACCAGATTCTTGTTGGAATGCTGGGTGTTACGCGGCGCCGGATCAGCGCGGGTGTAGTTCAACGGTAGAACCTCAGCCTTCCAAGCTGATGATGTGGGTTCGATTCCCATCACCCGCTCCAGACGCAGCTTCCAGTGTGGCTGTTTGGTTCAGCAGGGCCCATGTAGCTCAGTCGGTAGAGCGCGTCCTTGGTAAGGACGAGGTCAGCGGTTCAACTCCGCTCATGGGCTCCATTTCTTGGTTTGGTGGTTGGCTCTTCGGGCAGCACAGCTCTCGGGCATTTGGAAAGGATAGACGGGGAGATAAGGTCGTGTCCAAGTCGAAGTTTGAGCGTAGTAAGCCGCACGTAAACGTGGGAACGATCGGTCACGTTGACCATGGCAAGACCACTCTGACCGCGGCGCTGACGAAGGTGCTGGCGGAGACCTATGGTGGTGACGCCCGTGCGTTCGACCAGATCGACAACGCCCCCGAGGAGCGTTCCCGTGGTATCACGATCTCCACCTCGCACGTGGAGTACGAGTCCGACCAGCGCCATTACGCGCATGTGGATTGCCCGGGTCATGCTGACTACGTCAAGAACATGATCACCGGTGCCGCCCAGATGGACGGCGCGATCCTGGTCTGCTCCGCGGCCGACGGCCCGATGCCCCAGACCCGCGAGCACATCCTGCTGGCCCGTCAGGTGGGTGTGCCGTTCATCGTGGTCTACCTGAACAAGGCGGACATGGTGGATGACGAGGAGCTGCTGGAGCTCGTGGAGATGGAAGTGCGCGAGCTGCTGTCCGCCTACGATTTCCCGGGTGACGACACTCCGGTGATCACCGGCTCCGCGCTGAAGGCCCTGGAGGGTGACAGCAGCGAGATCGGCGCGCCGTCGATCGTGCGTCTGGTCGCGGCGATGGACGAGTATATCCCGACGCCCGAGCGTCCGGTGGATCTGCCGTTCCTGATGCCCATCGAGGACGTGTTCTCCATTTCCGGCCGCGGCACCGTGGTGACCGGTCGCGTGGAGCGCGGCATCGTCAAGGTGGGCGAGGAAGTCGAGATTGTCGGCATCAAGGACACCGTGAAGACCACCTGCACCGGTGTGGAGATGTTCCGCAAGCTGCTGGATCAGGGTCAGGCCGGCGACAACGTGGGTGTGCTGCTGCGCGGCACCAAGCGTGATGACGTCGAGCGTGGCCAGGTGCTGTGCAAGCCCGGCTCCATCAACCCGCACACCAAGTTCGAGTGCGAAGTGTACGTGCTGTCGAAGGAAGAGGGCGGTCGTCACACCCCGTTCTTCAACGGCTATCGTCCGCAGTTCTATTTCCGCACCACCGACGTGACGGGTTCCTGTGACCTGCCGGAAGGTGTGGAGATGGTGATGCCGGGCGACAACGTGAAGATGACTGTTTCCCTGATCGCGCCGATCGCGATGGAAGACGGTCTGCGCTTCGCCATCCGCGAAGGTGGCCGCACCGTCGGCGCCGGCGTGGTCTCCAAGATCATCGAGTGATCGATGTGTGGAAAGCCGCGGATAATGGCGTTCGCGGCTTTTCAATATCTGCAGTTTGAAACTGCAGGCCAGTAGCTCAATTGGTAGAGCAGCGGTCTCCAAAACCGCAGGTTGGGGGTTCGAGTCCCTCCTGGCCTGCCATCTTTGTTCGTAACGCGGGCGCCCTGGGGTGTACCGCGCTTTTGGTTGTCTAGCCGTATGGTCGCAGAAAAGTCGCCCCTCGACGCCGCCAAATTGATCTTCGCTCTTGCGTTGGTCGCTGCGGGGGTGGTCGGTTTCTACTACTACGAAGACCAGTCTCAGTTGTACCGGGTGCTGGGGCTTCTGGTGGTGGTTGCCATGGCGGCGGCGGTCGCTATGACCACTTGGTTGGGGCGCAATGTCTGGGCCTCGGGCAAGGCCTCCTACAACGAGGTGCGGCGGGTTATCTGGCCGACGCGTCAGGAAACCCTGCAGACGACCTTGGTGGTCATGGTGGTGGTGCTCATCGTTGCGATATTCCTGTGGCTGGTCGACAGCCTGTCGCTGTGGGTGGTCCGCTGGCTGACGGGGCTGGGAGGCTAAGGATATGGCGAAGCGCTGGTATGTGGTCCATGCCTACTCGGGCTTTGAGAACCAGGTACGCAAGTCACTGATCGATCGCGTCAAGCGCGCCGAGATGGAAGACCTGTTCGGCGAGATTCTCGTGCCCACCGAAGAGGTGGTGGAGATCCGCGAAGGGCAGAAGCGCCGTAGTGAGCGCAAGTTCTTCCCCGGCTATGTGCTGGTGCAGATGGAAATGAACGATGCCACCTGGCATCTGGTGCGCGAAGTGCCCCGGGTGATGGGCTTCATCGGTGGTACCACCGATAGGCCGGCGCCCATCACGGAGCGTGAGGCTGAAGCCATCCTCAATCGCGTCAAGGAAGGGGCCGAGAAGCCCCGGCCGAAGGTGCTGTTCGAGGTGGGCGAAGTGGTGCGGGTCACCGAGGGCCCTTTCACCGACTTCAATGGCGTGGTGGAAGAGGTCAATTACGAGAAGAGTCGCCTGCGCGTGGCGGTACTCATCTTTGGTCGTTCCACCCCGGTCGAACTGGAGTTCGGCCAGGTTGAGAAGACCTGACGATTTTTGTGGCGGGCGCCGGTGTGCCGGGGCCCGTGTCGGTATGGATCGGGGAGCCGCAAGGCGTTCGCACCCGCCCAAGGAGTCTTGAATGGCCAAGAAAGTAACGGCTTACATCAAGCTGCAGGTCGCAGCTGGTCAGGCGAATCCCAGTCCCCCGGTCGGGCCCGCACTGGGTCAGCACGGTGTCAACATCATGGAGTTCTGCAAGGCGTTCAACGCCCAGACGCAGAACATCGAGGCGGGTCTGCCGACTCCCGTGGTGATCACCGTCTACAACGACCGCAGCTTCACCTTCGTCACCAAGACCCCGCCCGCGGCGGTGCTGCTGAAGAAGGCCGCCGGCATCAAGTCCGGCAGCGGCCGTCCGAACACCGAGAAGGTCGGCACCGTGACTCGCGAACAGCTCGAAGAGATCGCCAAGACCAAGATGCCCGATCTCAATGCGGCCGAGCTGGATGCGGCGGTGCGCTCCGTTGCGGGTACCGCCCGCAGCATGGGCCTGAACGTGGAGGGACTGTAAGTCATGGCGAAGCTCAGCAAGCGGCAGAAAGCCATCCGTGAAAAGCTCGAGCCGGGCAAGGCCTATGAACTGGTCGAGGCCCTGGAGCTGCTGAAGTCCTTCCCGACCGCGAAGTTCGCCGAGTCGGTGGATGTCAGCGTCAACTTGGGTGTGGACCCCCGTAAATCCGATCAGGTAGTGCGCGGTTCCACCGTGTTGCCCAACGGCACCGGCAAGACCGTGCGCGTCGCCGTGTTCGCCCAGGGCGACAACGCCGAAGCAGCCAAGGAAGCCGGCGCCGACCTGGTCGGCATGGACGATCTGGCCGAGCAGATCAAGGGCGGCGATCTGAACTTCGATGTGGTTATTGCCAGCCCCGACACCATGGGTGTGGTGGGTCGTCTGGGAACCATCTTGGGCCCTCGTGGTCTGATGCCGAACCCGAAGGTTGGTACCGTGACCACCGATGTGGCGGGTGCCGTGCGCAACGCCAAGGCCGGTCAGGTGCGCTACCGCACCGACAAGGGCGGCGTGATCCACTGCTCCATCGGCAAGCTCGATTTCGAGGTGCCGGCGCTGCAGCAGAACCTGGAGGCGCTGATTGCTGACCTGACCAAGGCCAAGCCGTCGGCTGCCAAGGGCGTGTATCTGAAGAAGATCACGATCTCTTCCACCATGGGCCCCGGCCTGGCGGTGGATACCGGCGCCTACGTCGGTTAACGATTCAAGCCCCGTCGGCACGTCCGGCGGGCAAAGTGTCTTGAGGCTGTCGGTTGATGCGGCAGCCGTCAAAGACCGCATGGTGCGCGCAAGCGCTTAAAGGCAAGGGGCGACCCAAGCCGCCTGCGCAGACGGTGAGTAGCTCAGACAGGATTTCCTGCATGAGGCCACCGTGTCGAGGGGCGAGCTCGTGCTCGGCCCTCACTGGGTGACGGCGATGTCCGTCGTCGCTCGGACCATGCACGTTCCAGGAGGAAATAGAATGGCTCTCAATCTGGAACAGAAAAAGGCGATGGTGCAGGAAGTCGCCGCTGTCGCGCAGGACGCCCAGGCCGCCATTGGCGCGGAATACCGTGGGCTGACTGCGGTGCAGATGGATGAACTGCGAGCCGAGGCGCGCAAGCAGGGTGTCTACCTTCGGGTGGTCAAGAACACTCTGATGCGTCGAGCCGTGGAGAACACTCCCTTCGAATGCATGAAGGAAGGCTTCACCGGCCCGTTGCTGATGGCGTTTTCGCAGGAAGAGCCCGGTGCTGCGGCCCGAGTCCTGAAGGATTTCGGCAAGCAGAACGAGAAGCTGGTCGTGAAGCTGATAGCCCTGCAGGGCCGACTGCTGAACGCCGGCGACCTCGATCGGGTCGCATCCATGCCCACTCGCGACGAAGCGATCAGCGTGCTCATGGCGACCATGCGCGCTCCGGTCCAGAAGCTGGCAACCACCTTGAACGAGGTGCCCGGCAAGCTGGTTCGGACCCTGGCCGCTGTGCGCGATGCCAAGCAGTGAGCTGAGCCTTTTTCTTTCTACCGTTTAGCGGAAACTAACGCGTCAACCCAGGAGTTACGACTATGGCCGTTTCCAAAGAAGATATCCTCGAGACGATTGGCAACATGTCCGTGCTTGAGGTCGTCGATCTCATCGAAGCCATGGAAGAGAAGTTCGGTGTGACCGCCGCCGCCGCCGTGGCCGCCGCCCCGGCCGCCGCGGGTGGTGGTGATGCCGCCGCCGCCGAAGAGCAGACCGAGTTCGACGTCATCATGACCAGCTTCGGTTCCAACAAGGTCTCCGTGATCAAGGCCGTGCGCGGCATCACCGGTCTGGGCCTGAAGGAAGCCAAGGAAGTCGTGGAAGGCGCCCCGAGCCCGATCAAGGAAGGCGCTTCCAAGGAAGAGGCCGACGACATCAAGGCCAAGCTGGAAGAGGCCGGCGCCAGCGTCGAGATCAAGTAAGCCTTGATCCACGCGCGGCACGATCGTCGCTGACAGATGGCTGGTGGCGCCACGGCGCCACCAGCCTTTTCCCGTTTCTGGGAAAAGCGAGTGCAAACTTGCGAGTTTCAGGGCCGCAGGCCCCCGTCCCCCCGGCGCAACGGGAAGGTTCGCAAAGGGGTGGAATTCGGAACTTTGGACTCGCCCGCCTGAACCGAGACATTAGGTGAGGAACCTCGATGGCCTATTCGTTCACCGAAAAGAAGCGCATCCGCAAGGACTTCGGCAAGCTGCCGACTATCCTGGACGTACCCTATCTCCTTGCCACGCAGATCGAGTCGTATCGAGAGTTCCTGCAGGACGATGCGGCGAGCGACTCGCGTCGGGAAGTGGGTCTGCATGCCGCTTTCCAGTCCGTGTTTCCGATCAGCAGCTACTCGGGCACGGCCGTGCTGGAGTATGTCAGCTACCGTATCGGTGAGCCCGGCTTCGACGTCAAGGAATGCCAACTGCGTGGCCTGACCTATGCGGCTCCCTTGCGGGTGCTGGTACGTCTGGTAATCAAGGAGAAGGACGGCGGCGCCGTCAAGGAAGTCAAGGAACAGGAAGTGTACATGGGCGAATTGCCGCTCATGACTCGTAACGGCACTTTCGTGGTCAATGGCACCGAGCGCGTCATCGTCTCCCAGTTGCACCGTTCGCCGGGTGCGTTCTTCGATCACGACAAGGGCAAGACCCACTCCTCGGGCAAGCTGCTGTTCTCCGCCCGGGTGATTCCGTACCGCGGCTCCTGGCTTGACTTCGAGTTCGATCCGAAGGACGCGATCTTCGTGCGTATCGACCGCCGTCGCAAGTTGCCGGCTACGGTGCTGCTGCGCGCGCTGGGTTATGACGCCGAGCAGATCCTGGATATGTTCTTCGAGAAGAACACGTTCCGCTTCCAGGGCGACAAGGTGGTGCTGGACCTGGTGCCCGAACGGCTACGCGGCGAGACCGCCACCTTCGACATCAAGATTGACGGTAAGGTGCTGGTGGAAACCGGCCGCCGGGTGACCGCGCGTCATATCCGCGAGATGGAGAAGGCCGGCACGACCACTTTGGAAGTCCCCTTCGAGTATCTGGCCGGCAAGATACTGTCCCACGATGTGGTGAACACCAAGACCGGCGAGATTCTTGCCGAGGCCAATGCCGAGCTTACCCCCGAGTTGGCGCAGCAGATCATCGACGCCGGCGTCGAGCAGATCGACACTCTCTATGTGAACGATCTGGACCACGGCCCGTATATCTCCAACAGCCTGCGTATCGATGCCACCCGCAGTCAGCTGGACGCGCTGGTGGAAATCTACCGCATGATGCGCCCGGGCGAGCCGCCCACCAAGGACGCGGCCGAGAACCTGTTCCAGAACCTGTTCTTCAGTGAAGACCGCTACGACCTTTCCCCGGTTGGCCGGATGAAGTTCAACCTGCGCGTGGGTCGGGATGAAGTCACTGGTTCCGGCGTGCTGGACAATGACGACATCCTCGCCGTGCTGCACGAGCTGATCAACATCCGCAACGGCAAGGGCACCGTCGACGACATCGACCATCTCGGGAACCGCCGGGTGCGATGCGTGGGTGAAATGGCCGAGAATGTCTTTCGCGTCGGGCTGGTGCGTGTCGAGCGTGCCGTGCGCGAGCGCCTGACCCTCGCCGAGAGCGAGGGCCTGATGCCCCAGGAGCTGATCAACGCCAAGCCGGTGGCGGCGGCGATCAAGGAGTTTTTCGGCTCCTCGCAGCTGTCCCAGTTCATGGACCAGAACAACCCGCTCTCCGAGATCACCCACAAGCGGCGCGTGTCGGCGCTGGGCCCGGGTGGTCTGACCCGCGAGCGCGCCGGCTTCGAGGTGCGTGATGTGCACCCGACCCACTACGGGCGCGTCTGCCCCATCGAGACGCCGGAAGGCCCGAACATCGGCCTGATCAACTCTCTGGCCGCCTATGCGCGCACCAACGAGTACGGTTTCCTGGAAACGCCGTACCGCCGGGTCGCGGATGGCGTGGTGACCGACGAGGTGGATTACCTTTCGGCCATCGAGGAGAGCCGCTACATCATCGCCCAGGCCAACGCCCGGCTGGATGAGAGTGGCCGTCTGGTGGACGACCTGATCTCCATTCGCCATCAGAACGAGTTCGGCATGGCGACGGCGGACAAGGTCCAGTACATGGATGTTTCGCCCAAACAGACCGTGTCCGTGGCCGCCGCCATGGTGCCGTTCCTGGAACACGACGATGCCAACCGTGCGTTGATGGGTTCCAACATGCAGCGCCAGGCCGTGCCCACCCTGCGGGTGGACAAGCCCGTGGTCGGTACCGGCATGGAGCGCACCGTGGCCATCGACTCCGGTGTCACTGTGGTCGCCGAGCGCGGTGGCGTGGTTGACCAGGTGGACGCTGCGCGCATCGTGGTCCGGGTCAATGATGACGAAACCGTAGCCGGCGAGCCGGGTGTCGACATCTACAACCTGACCAAGTACACCCGTTCCAACCAGAACACCTGCCAGAACCAGAAGCCGCTGGTGCGTCCGGGCGACGTGATCGCCCGCGGCGATGTGATGGCCGACGGCCCCAGCACCGACATGGGTGAGCTGGCCCTGGGTCAGAACATGCTGGTCGCCTTCATGCCCTGGAACGGCTACAACTTCGAGGACTCCATCCTCATCTCCGAGCGGGTAGTGGAAGAGGATCGCTTCACCACCATCCACATTGAAGAGATGACCTGTGTCGCTCGCGACACCAAGCTGGGGCCTGAGGAGATCACCGCCGATATCCCCAATGTGGGCGAGTCCGCGCTGGCGAAGCTGGATGAGTCCGGCATTGTCTACATCGGCGCCGAGGTGAAGACCGGCGATATCCTGGTCGGCAAGGTCACCCCGAAGGGCGAGACTCAGCTTACCCCCGAAGAGAAGCTTCTGCGGGCGATCTTCGGCGAGAAGGCCTCCGACGTGAAGGATACCTCGCTGCGTGTGCCCACCGGCATGGACGGCACTGTCATCGACGTGCAGGTGTTCACCCGAGATGGCGTCGAGAAGGACGAGCGTGCGCTGTCCATCGAGGCCGAGCAGCTGGCTTCCGTGCGCAAGGACCTGAACGACCAGTACCGGATCTTCGAGGACGACGCCTATGCCCGTCTGCGCCGACTGCTGATCGGCCAGGTGGCTGAAGGTGGTCCGAACAGGCTCAAGGCCGGCACCGAGCTGACCGATGAGTATCTGGACTCCCTGGAGCGTCCGCACTGGTTCGAGATCCGCATGCGCGACGACGAGCTGGACAAGCAGCTGGAGAAAACCCAGGCCCAGCTCAAGGCGCAGAAGGAAGCCTTCGATCGCCGCTACGAGATCAAGAAGGGCAAGATCACCGCCGGCGACGACCTGGCGCCCGGTGTGCTGAAGATGGTCAAGGTGTATCTCGCCGTGCGCCGTCGTCTGCAGCCGGGTGACAAGATGGCCGGCCGCCACGGTAACAAGGGTGTGATCTCCCGCGTTGTGCCGGTGGAGGATATGCCCTTCACCGCCGACGGCGAGCCGGTCGACATCGTGCTGAACCCCCTGGGTGTGCCCTCGCGCATGAACATCGGGCAGGTGCTCGAGACCCACCTGGGCTGGGCGGCCAAGGGCTTGGGCCGGAAGATCGGTCGCATGCTGGAGGCCAAGGCTCAGGTTGCGGAGCTGCGCAAGTTCCTCGCGGAGATCTATAACAGCTCCGGCAAGGTGGAAGACCTGGACAGCTTCTCCGATGAGGAAATCGTCGAGCTGTGCGGCAACCTGCGCGGCGGCGTGCCCATGGGGACGCCGGTGTTCGACGGCGCCGACGAGGGCGAGATCAAGCACATGCTGAGGCTCGCCGACCTGCCGGAGTCCGGTCAGACCACCTTGTACGACGGCCGTAGCGGCGAGGCCTTCGACCGTCCGGTAACCATTGGTTACATGTACATGCTGAAGCTGAACCACCTGGTGGACGACAAGATGCATGCGCGTTCCACCGGGCCGTACTCCCTGGTGACCCAGCAGCCGCTGGGCGGCAAGGCGCAGTTCGGCGGCCAGCGCTTCGGCGAGATGGAGGTCTGGGCCCTGGAGGCCTACGGTGCGGCCTACACGCTGCAGGAGATGTTGACCGTGAAGTCCGACGACGTGAATGGCCGTACCAAGATGTACAAGAACATCGTGGACGGCGATCACAGCATGGAGGCCGGCATGCCCGAGTCCTTCAATGTGCTGGTCAAGGAAATCCGCTCGCTCGGTATCAATATCGAGCTGGAGCAGGACTGAGGGGTGCCCCGCGCACCCCTCGCGGTCAACCGTTTTAACGAATCGAGGAACGGGCAGCGGACATGAGAGATCTACTCAATCTGTTCAAACAGCCGGGCGGCCAGCTGGAAGACTTTGACGCCATCCGGATCGGCCTGGCTTCGCCGGACATGATCCGTTCGTGGTCCTACGGCGAAGTGAAGAAGCCGGAGACCATCAACTACCGCACCTTCAAACCGGAGCGCGACGGCCTGTTCTGCGCCAAGATCTTCGGTCCGGTGAAGGACTATGAGTGCCTGTGCGGTAAGTACAAGCGCCTCAAGCACCGCGGCGTGGTGTGCGAGAAGTGCGGCGTGGAAGTGACTCTGGCCAAGGTGCGCCGCGAGCGTATGGGCCATATCGATCTGGCCAGCCCCACGGCGCACATCTGGTTCCTGAAGAGCCTGCCGAGCCGCATCGGTCTGCTCATGGACATGACCCTGCGTGACATCGAGCGCATCCTGTACTTCGAAGCCTTCGTGGTGATCGAGCCGGGCATGACCCCCATGGAGCGCGGCCAGTTGCTGACCGACGAGGGTTATCTCGACGCGGTTGAGCAGTACGGCGACGAATTCGACGCCCGCATGGGTGCCGAGGCGGTGTTCGAGCTGCTCAAGAGCATCGATCTGGAAGCCGAAGCGCGCCAGATGCGTGAAGACATGGACGCCACCAACTCCGAAACCAAGATCAAGCGCCTCACCAAGCGCCTGAAGCTGGTCGAGGCGTTCATGGAGTCCGGCAACAAGCCCGAGTGGATGATCATGACGGTCCTCCCCGTGCTGCCGCCGGATCTGCGTCCGCTGGTGCCGCTGGACGGTGGTCGTTTCGCCACCTCCGATCTGAACGATCTGTACCGCCGGGTCATCAACCGCAACAATCGCCTCAAGCGCCTGCTCGAGCTCGCCGCGCCCGATATCATCGTGCGCAACGAGAAGCGCATGCTCCAGGAAGCGGTGGACGCGCTGCTGGACAACGGCCGCCGTGGCCGTGCCATCACCGGCACCAACAAGCGCCCGCTGAAATCCCTGGCCGACATGATCAAGGGCAAGCAGGGACGCTTCCGCCAGAACCTGCTGGGCAAGCGCGTCGACTACTCCGGGCGCTCCGTGATCGTGGTCGGGCCCACCCTGCGTCTGCATCAGTGCGGTCTGCCCAAGCGCATGGCGCTGGAACTGTTCAAGCCCTTCATCTTCAGCAAGCTGCAGCGCCGTGGTCTGGCGACCACCATCAAGGCTGCCAAGAAGATGGTCGAGCGTGAAGAGGGCGAGGTCTGGGATATCCTCGAAGAGGTGATCCGTGAGCATCCCGTGATGCTCAACCGCGCGCCCACCCTGCATCGACTGGGTATCCAGGCCTTCGAGCCGGTGCTCATCGAGGGCAAGGCCATACAGCTGCACCCGCTGGTCTGTACCGCCTTCAACGCCGATTTCGACGGCGACCAGATGGCTGTGCACGTGCCGCTTTCGCTGGAAGCCCAGTTGGAAGCGCGGGCGCTGATGATGTCCACCAACAACATCCTCTCGCCCGCCAACGGCGAGCCCATCATTGTCCCCTCCCAGGACGTGGTGCTGGGTCTCTATTACATGACCCGCGAGAAGGTGGGCGCCCGCGGCGAAGGCATGGCTTTCGCGGACACCAAGGAAGTGCATCGCGCCTATGAGGCGCGCAAGGTCGAGCTGGGCGCGCGGGTTCAGGTGCGCATCCGGGAAGTGCTGGTCGATGAGGACGGCAAGGCCAGCGAGAACCTGCGCCGCGTGCAGACCACCGTCGGCCGGGCGCTGCTCTACGACATCATCCCCGAAGGCCTGTCCTTTGACCTGGCCAACCGGGACATGACCAAGAAGACCATCTCCGGGCTGATCAATGCCTGTTATCGGCGTGTGGGGCTGAAGGCCACCGTGATCTTCGCCGACCAGCTGATGTACATGGGCTTTCGCATGTCCACCCGGGCCGCCGTGTCCATCGGCGTGGAAGACATGGTCGTCCCCGAGGACAAGGCCACGATACTGGCTGCCGCCGAGGATGAGGTGAAGGACATCGAGGAGCAGTACGCTTCCGGTCTGGTTACCAACGGCGAGCGCTACAACAAGGTGGTGGATATCTGGTCGCGCACCAACGACCAGGTGGCCACCGCCATGATGGAGAAGCTGGGCAAGGAGAAGGCCCTGAACCTGAAGGGCGAGGAAGAGGAGCAGAAGTCCTATAACTCGATCTTCATGATGGCGGACTCCGGCGCGCGAGGCAGCGCGGCACAGATCCGCCAGCTCGCCGGCATGCGTGGACTGATGGCCAAGCCCGACGGCTCCATCATCGAGACCCCCATCACCGCCAACTTCCGTGAGGGTCTGAACGTACTGCAGTACTTCATTTCCACCCACGGTGCCCGAAAGGGTCTGGCGGATACGGCGTTGAAGACCGCCAACTCCGGTTACCTCACCCGCCGTCTGGTGGACGTGGCCCAGGATCTGACCGTCACCGAGCCGGATTGCGGCACTCGCGAAGGCCTGCTGATGACTCCGATCATCGAAGGCGGCGATGTGGTCGAGGGTCTGCGTGAGCGAGTGCTGGGCCGCGTTGTGGCTCGGGACGTGCTTCGTCCCGGTGGCAAGGAAGCGGTCGCCCTGCCGGGCACGCTGCTGGATGAGGCCTGGGTGGACAAGCTGGAAGCCGAAGGCGTCGACGAGGTGTGGGTGCGCAGCCCCATTACCTGCGAATCCCACTACGGTGTGTGCTCCGCCTGCTACGGCCGTGATCTGGCTCGCGGGCATCAGGTCAACATCGGTGAGTCGGTGGGCGTAATCGCCGCCCAGTCCATCGGTGAGCCGGGCACCCAGCTGACCATGCGTACCTTCCACATCGGTGGTGCGGCTAGCCGTGCGGCGTCCATCAACAATGTGCAGATCAAGTCCGCGGGTACCGCGCGCCTGCACAACCTGAAGGTGGTGAAGCACCATTCCGGCAATTTGGTGGCGGTGTCCCGTTCCGGGGAGCTCACCGTGATGGATGATCACGGGCGTGAGCGCGAGCGTTACAAGGTGCCCTACGGCGCCACCATCACGGTGGCTGACGGGGAAGGGGTGCAGGCCGGCCAGATCCTGGCGACCTGGGACCCGCATACCCACCCGATCATCACCGAGGTGAAGGGCCGCCTGAAGTTCTACGACTTCGTGGACAGCGGTTCGGTGGAGCGTCGGACTGATGAGGTCACCGGCTTGTCCAGTCTGGTGGTGATGGACCCGAAGAGCCGCGGCGCGGGCGAAGTCCGCCGCACCGTCGTGGATGACAAGGGCAAGACCACGGAAGAGCGGGTGGCCTACAAGGATCTGCGGCCCATGGTCAAGCTGGTGGATGAGGACGGTAACGACCTCAACATCGCCGGCACGAGCATCCCGGCTCAATACTTCCTGCCCGCGGGCGCCATTGTCGCCGGCACCGACGGCCAGGACGTGGACGTGGGTGACGTCATCGCCCGTATTCCGCAGGAATCCTCCAAGACTCGCGACATCACCGGTGGTCTGCCCCGTGTGGCCGACCTGTTCGAGGCGCGCAAGCCGAAGGAGCCGGCGATCCTTGCCGAGATCTCCGGCACCGTGGGTTTCGGCAAGGAGACCAAGGGCAAGCAGCGTCTGGTGATCACCCCCAATGAAGGTGATGTCTACGAGGAGCTGATTCCCAAGTGGCGCAACGTTACCGTGTTCGAGGGCGAGCACGTGGAGAAGGGTGAGGTCATCTGCGATGGCGAGCCCAACCCCCACGACATCCTGCGCCTGCTCGGTGTCACCGCGCTTGCCTCCTACGTGGTCAAGGAGATCCAGGACGTCTACCGGCTGCAGGGTGTGAAGATCAACGACAAGCACATCGAGGTGATCATTCGCCAGATGATGCGCAAGGCCGAGATCAAGGACCCGGGTCAGACCCGCTTCCTCAAGGGCGAGCAGCTGGAGCGGGCCAAGGTCCTCGAGGCCAATGCCGCCGCCGCCAAGAAGGATCTGGAGCCCGCCCAGTACGATCCGGTGCTGTTGGGTATCACCAAGGCCTCTTTGGCGACGGAGTCGTTCATCTCCGCCGCTTCCTTCCAGGAGACCACCCGGGTACTGACGGAAGCCGCAACCAAGGGCTTGCGCGATGACCTGCGTGGCCTTAAGGAGAACGTGATTGTGGGTCGTCTGATACCGGCAGGTACGGGCTACGCCTACCATGAGGATCGCCGTCGGCGCCGTCAGCCGCTGCAGGAGCGCTCTCTTGCCGAGTTGGCGGCCGAAGCGGAGGCTGATGGCGGTCTTGGCAACCCTGGAGCCTCCGCGGCTCCCTCCGGCGGCGACGAGTGAGTCCCGCCCGCGCGATTGGGTAAAACGCAGCCCGGTCGCGCGGTTGACAGCCCCCAGGGCTACACCTACAATTGCGCACCTTCGACAGGCCGGACCCCGGCCTGTCGTTTGTTTTCAGAGTTGGAGTGACCGTCCCGATGGCAACGATCAACCAGTTGGTACGCAAGGGCCGCAAGAGCAAGCCGGAGAAAAGTAATGTCCCGGCGCTGGAGGCTTGCCCCCAGAAGCGCGGCGTGTGCACCCGTGTCTACACCACGACCCCGAAGAAGCCGAACTCGGCGCTTCGCAAGGTGGCGCGCGTGCGCTTGACCAACGGTTACGAGGTGAGCTCCTACATCGGTGGTGAAGGGCATAACCTTCAGGAGCACTCCGTGGTGCTGATTCGCGGCGGTCGCGTAAAGGACTTGCCGGGTGTGCGTTATCACACCGTGCGTGGCGCGCTGGACACCGCCGGTGTCGACAAGCGGCGCCAGGCGCGTTCCAAGTACGGCGCCAAGCGGCCCAAGGGCTGAAGGCCGGGTCGCCGCGTTTCACCGCACAGGTATCAGGTAGAAAGCAATGCCGCGTAGAAGAGAAGTCCCCAAGCGTAAGGTGCTCCCGGATCCGAAGTTCGGAAGCGAGATGCTCACCAAGTTCATGAACATGGTGATGGAAGACGGCAAGAAGTCCGTCGCCGAGCGGATCGTCTACGGTGCGCTGGCTCGCATCGCAGAGAAGGGCAAGGCCGAGAATCCGCTGGAAGTGCTCGAGACCGCGCTGGAAAATGTGCGCCCCCTGGTGGAGGTCAAGTCTCGCCGGGTCGGTGGCGCCACCTATCAGGTGCCGGTCGAGGTTCGCCCGGAGCGGCGTACCACCCTGGCCATGCGCTGGGTGCTGGACGCTTCCCGCAAGCGTGGCGAGAAGAACATGGCCGGGCGGCTGTCCGGTGAGTTGATGGATGCGGCCGAGAATCGCGGCGCGGCCATCAAGAAACGTGAAGACACCCACCGCATGGCGGAGGCCAACAAGGCCTTCTCCCACTATCGCTGGTAACAGCAAGGTTTTTGACCGTGGCACGCAAGCATCCTATCGAGCGGTATCGCAACATCGGCATCATGGCGCACATCGATGCCGGCAAGACGACCACCACCGAGCGAATCCTGTTCTACACCGGCATCTCCCACAAGATTGGCGAGACCCATGAAGGTGCCGCCACCATGGACTGGATGGAGCAGGAGCAGGAGCGGGGTATTACCATTACCTCCGCGGCCACGACCTGTTTCTGGCAGGGCATGGATCAGCAGTACCCGCAGCACCGCATCAATATCATTGATACGCCGGGTCACGTGGATTTCACCATCGAGGTGGAGCGATCCCTGCGTGTGCTGGATGGGGCGGTGGCCGTGTTCTGTGCCGTGGGTGGTGTGGAGCCGCAGTCCGAGACCGTCTGGCGCCAGGCCAACAAGTACGGCGTGCCGCGCATGGCGTTCGTCAACAAGATGGATCGTGCCGGCGCCAACTTCCTGCGCGTGGTCGAGCAGATCAAGACGCGGCTGGCTGCGCCGGTTCTGCCGATCCAGTTGCCTATCGGTGCCGAGGAAGGCTTCGAGGGTGTGGTCGATCTCATTCGCATGAAGGCGATCTACTGGAACCCCAACGACGCGGGCGTGACCTACGAGGAAAAGGATATTCCTGCCGAGCTCGCGGATGAGGCGGCGGAGTACCGCGAAGCCCTGGTCGAGGCGGCTGCCGAAGGCTCCGAGGAGCTGATGGAGAAGTACCTCGAAGACGGCGACCTGAGCAACGACGAGATCAAGGCGGGTCTGCGTGCGCAGTGTCTGCGCAACGAGATCGTCCCCGCTATGTGCGGTACCGCGTTCAAGAACAAGGGCGTGCAGGCGATGCTCGACGCAGTCGTCGAGTTCATGCCCAGCCCGGTTGATGTGCCCGCCATCCAGGGTGTGCTGGATGACGGCAAGGAGACCCCGGCCGAGCGCAAGCCCAGCGATGATCAGCCCTTCTCGGCGCTGGCCTTCAAGATTGCGACCGACCCCTTTGTCGGCACGCTGACCTTCTTCCGGGTCTACTCCGGTGTCGTCAACAGCGGCGACAGCGTGTTCAACTCGGTGAAGAGCAAGAAGGAGCGGTTCGGGCGTATCGTTCAGATGCACTCCAATAACCGTGAAGAGATCAAGGAAGTGCGTGCCGGCGATATCGCCGCGGCCGTCGGCCTGAAGGATGTCACCACCGGTGACACCCTGTGCGACCCGGACAACAAGATCATCCTCGAGCGGATGGATTTCCCCGAGCCGGTGATCTCCGTGGCCGTGGAGCCGAAGACCAAGGCTGATCAGGAGAAGATGGGTGTTGCGCTGGGCAAGCTTGCCCAGGAGGACCCGTCGTTCCAGGTGCGTACCGACGAAGAGTCCGGCCAGACCATTATCTCCGGCATGGGCGAGTTGCATCTCGAGATCATCGTCGATCGCCTCAAGCGCGAGTTCAAGGTTGAGGCGAACGTGGGTCAGCCCCAGGTGGCCTACCGCGAGACGATTCGCAAGGCGGTGGAGCAGGAAGGCAAGTTCGTCCGCCAGTCCGGTGGTCGCGGTCAGTTCGGTCACGTTTACATCAAGCTGGAGCCGCAGGAGCCTGGCGCCGGGTACGAGTTCGTCAATGCGATCACCGGCGGCGTGATTCCGAAGGAATACATTCCTTCCGTGGACAAGGGCATCCAGGAGCAGATGGACAACGGCGTGCTGGCCGGGTTCCCGGTGGTGGATCTGAAGATCACCCTGTACGACGGTTCCTACCACGACGTGGACTCCTCGGAAATGGCGTTCAAGATCGCCGGCTCCATGGCCTTCAAGGAAGGCTTCGCGAAGGCCAGTCCGGTGCTTCTCGAGCCCATCGCGAAGGTCGAGGTGGTCACCCCGGAAGAATACATGGGTGATGTGATGGGCGACCTTAACCGTCGCCGCGGCATGGTCCAGGGCATGGATGACGTGCCCACCGGCAAGGTGATCCGCGCCGAAGTGCCCATGAAGGAAATGTTCGGTTACGCGACCGATCTGCGTAGTGCGACCCAGGGCCGTGCGGCCTACAGCATGGAGTTCGCGAAGTACGCCGAGGCCCCGAGCAGCGTCGCCGACGAAGTGATCAAGAAGGCGTCCTGATTTCGGCGTCCCATAGACAGCGAAAGCATTCAGATTCAAGCGAGGTGAGCCGTGTCCAAGTCGAAGTTTGAGCGTAGTAAGCCGCACGTAAACGTGGGAACGATCGGTCACGTTGACCATGGCAAGACCACTCTGACCGCGGCGCTGACGAAGGTGCTGGCGGAGACCTATGGTGGTGACGCCCGTGCGTTCGACCAGATCGACAACGCCCCCGAGGAGCGTTCCCGTGGTATCACGATCTCCACCTCGCACGTGGAGTACGAGTCCGACCAGCGCCATTACGCGCATGTGGATTGCCCGGGTCATGCTGACTACGTCAAGAACATGATCACCGGTGCCGCCCAGATGGACGGCGCGATCCTGGTCTGCTCCGCGGCCGACGGCCCGATGCCCCAGACCCGCGAGCACATCCTGCTGGCCCGTCAGGTGGGTGTGCCGTTCATCGTGGTCTACCTGAACAAGGCGGACATGGTGGATGACGAGGAGCTGCTGGAGCTCGTGGAGATGGAAGTGCGCGAGCTGCTGTCCGCCTACGATTTCCCGGGTGACGACACTCCGGTGATCACCGGCTCCGCGCTGAAGGCCCTGGAGGGTGACAGCAGCGAGATCGGCGCGCCGTCGATCGTGCGTCTGGTCGCGGCGATGGACGAGTATATCCCGACGCCCGAGCGTCCGGTGGATCTGCCGTTCCTGATGCCCATCGAGGACGTGTTCTCCATTTCCGGCCGCGGCACCGTGGTGACCGGTCGCGTGGAGCGCGGCATCGTCAAGGTGGGCGAGGAAGTCGAGATTGTCGGCATCAAGGACACCGTGAAGACCACCTGCACCGGTGTGGAGATGTTCCGCAAGCTGCTGGATCAGGGTCAGGCCGGCGACAACGTGGGTGTGCTGCTGCGCGGCACCAAGCGTGATGACGTCGAGCGTGGCCAGGTGCTGTGCAAGCCCGGCTCCATCAACCCGCACACCAAGTTCGAGTGCGAAGTGTACGTGCTGTCGAAGGAAGAGGGCGGTCGTCACACCCCGTTCTTCAACGGCTATCGTCCGCAGTTCTATTTCCGCACCACCGACGTGACGGGTTCCTGTGACCTGCCGGAAGGTGTGGAGATGGTGATGCCGGGCGACAACGTGAAGATGACTGTTTCCCTGATCGCGCCGATCGCGATGGAAGACGGTCTGCGCTTCGCCATCCGCGAAGGTGGCCGCACCGTCGGCGCCGGCGTGGTCTCCAAGATCATCGAGTAAGTGTAGTCATGGCGAACCAGAGAATTCGTATTCGCTTGAAGGCATTCGATCATCGCTTGATCGATCAGTCTGCCCGCGAAATCGTCGAGACGGCCAAGCGCACCGGTGCCCAAGTGAAGGGCCCGATCCCGCTGCCGATCAAGAAAGAGCGTTACACCATCCTGATTTCACCGCACGTGAACAAGGATGCCCGTGACCAGTACGAAATTCGGACGCACAAGCGCCTGATGGACATTGTTGATCCGACGGACAAGACGGTCGATGCGCTGATGAAGCTCGACCTGTCCGCCGGCGTCGACGTACAGATCAAGCTGTACTAGGGCGTTACGCGCTACAGCGGGACTCCCCTCCCTTCGAGGGGTAGTCCCATTTGTCTCTAGAGAGGGTAACGATGGGTATCGGAATCGTCGGTCGTAAGTGCGGCATGACGCGGGTTTTCACCGAGGAAGGTCAGTCCGTCCCGGTGACCGTCATCGAAGTCACCCCCAACCGCATCACGCAGTTGAAGACCCCTGAGGTCGACGGCTACCGCGCGGTGCAGGTGACGGTGGGTGAGCGTCGTGCGTCCCGTGTGAGCAAGCCGCAGGCAGGTCATTTCGCCAAGGCGGGCGTGGCCGCCGGCCGCGGTGTGTGGGAGTTTCGTCTGGAAGACGGCGACACGTTGGAGCTGGAAGTTGGCGGCGAGATCAAAGCCGACACCTTCGAAGTCGGCCAAGCCGTCGATGTCGTCGGCACCAGCAAGGGCAAGGGCTTCGCGGGTGTGGTCAAGCGCCACAACTTCCGCACCCAGGACGCCAGCCACGGTAACTCCCTGGCCCATCGTGCTCCGGGTTCCATTGGTCAGAACCAGAGCCCAGGCCGCGTCTTCAAGGGTAAGAAGATGGCTGGCCAAATGGGGAATGCGCGCACCACGGAGGCGAACCTGCAGGTCGTCAGCGTCGATGCGGAGCGCAATCTGCTGTTGGTCCGCGGCGCGGTGCCGGGCAGTGTCGGTGGCGACGTGATCGTGCGTCCTGCGACCAAGACGAAGAGGGCTTCCTGATGGAGTTGCAGCTTCACGAAGCCGCCGGGAAGGGTGGCAAGATCGAGGTGGCGGAATCCGCCTTTGGGCGCGAGTTCAACGAAAGCCTGGTGCATCAGATCGTGGTGGCCTACATGGCGGGCGGTCGCAGCGGCACCAAGGCCCAGAAGACGCGCTCCGAGCGCCGTGGTGGCGGGGCCAAGCCCTGGCGGCAGAAGGGCACCGGTCGTGCCCGCGCCGGCACCACGCGCAGTCCGATCTGGCGCAAGGGTGGTATCACCTTCGCCGCGAAGCCGCGTAGCTACGACCAGAAGGTCAACAAGAAGATGTACCGCGCCGGCATGGCAGCGATCTTCTCCGAGCTTGCCCGTGAAGGTCGTCTGCTGGTGGTGGAGTCCTTCGATCTGGACGTGCCCAAGACCAAGGCGCTGGCCGAGCGGCTGGACGCCCTGGGTACCAAGGATTGCCTGATCGTCACGCCGGAGATCAGCGAGAACCTGTTCCTGGCGGCGCGCAACCTCCATACCGTGGATGTGGCCGACGCTGACAGCGTCGATCCGGTGAGCCTGGTCGGTTTCGAGAACGTGGTGATCACGGTGGATGCCGTGCGCCAGATCGAGGAGTGGCTGGCATGAATCAGGAACGTATCTACAAGGTGCTCAACGGGCCCCACGTGTCCGAGAAAAGCACCCTGATTGCGGAAGGTGCGGGTCAGGTGGTCTTCAAGGTCGCCAAGGCCGCCACCAAAGCCGAGGTTAAGGCCGCCGTCGAACAGTTGTTCGAGGTCAAGGTCAAGGATGTTCGCGTGGCGAACATGAAGGGCAAGCAGAAGGGCTTCGGTCGCGTGCGCGGTCGCCGCTCCGACTGGAAGAAGGCGTACGTCGCGCTGGAAGAAGGCCAGGAACTGGACTTCATTGGCGGCGAGTAAGTAGACAAGGGCAATACGATGGCACTGGTCAAGACCAAACCGACCTCCCCCGGCCGCCGCTTCGTCGTTCAGGTCAAGGATGCGTCCTTGCACCGTGGCGAGCCTTACGGCCCGCTGGTGGAGAAGCTGAACAAGAGTGGCGGGCGCAACAATGCCGGCCGCATCACCACTCGCCATCGTGGCGGTGGTCACAAGCGCCGTTACCGCGTGATTGACTTCAAGCGGAACAAGGACGGCGTGCCTGGTCGCGTAGAGCGGATCGAATATGATCCGAATCGCAGTGCGAATATCGCATTGGTACTTTATGCGGACGGCGAGAGAAGGTATATTATCGCGCCTCGCGGGGTTAAGGCCGGTGATCCGGTCCAGTCCGGTAGCGACGTTGCCATCAAGCCCGGTAATGCGCTGCCGCTGCGGAATATCCCGCTGGGTACTCAGGTGCACTGCATCGAGATGAAGCCCGGCAAAGGCGCCCAGTTGGCGCGCTCGGCCGGTGCTGCGGTGCAGCTCGTGGCTCGCGAAGGTGCTTACGCCACGCTTCGGCTACGCTCCGGCGAGACCCGTCGGGTGTTGGCCGACTGCAAGGCCACCGTGGGTCAGGTCGGTAATCCCGAGCATTCCTTGCGCTCCCTGGGCAAGGCCGGTGCGACCCGTTGGCGGGGTGTGCGCCCCACGGTGCGTGGCGTGGCCATGAACCCGGTCGATCATCCGCACGGTGGTGGCGAAGGTCGCACCTCCGGCGGGCGTCATCCGGTCACCCCCTGGGGTGTGCCGACCAAGGGCCACAAGACCCGCACAAACAAACGCACCGCAGGCCTGATTGTGCGCCGGCGGAAACGTTGATCGGATACAGAGGTTGGGTGAACAGTGCCACGTTCAGTTAAGAAGGGACCGTTCGTCGACGGGCATCTGCTGGCTAAAGTGCAGCAGGCCGTGGAGAGCAACAGCAAGCGTCCGATCAAGACCTGGTCGCGTCGCTCGATGATCGTGCCGGACATGGTCGGTCTGACCATTGCCGTGCATAACGGCCGCCAGCACGTGCCGGTTCTTGTCAACGAGAACATGGTCGGCCACAAGCTGGGCGAATTTGCTGCCACCCGGACGTATCGCGGCCACGCCGCGGACAAGAAGTCCAAGCGCTAGAGGTGAGTCATGGAAACGGCGGCCAAGCTTAAGTTTTCGCATATCTCGCCGCAGAAGGCGCGTCTGGTCGCGGACCAGATCCGCGGCTTGGCGGTGGACAAGGCTTTGCAGGTGCTGGAGTTCAGCCCCAAGAAAGCCGCGCACATCATGAAGAAGGTGCTCGATTCGGCTATTGCCAATGCCGAGCACAACGAAGGCGCGGACATCGACGAGCTGCGCGTGGTGCGCGTGATGGTCGACGAAGGCCCGGTCATGAAGCGCATTCGGCCGCGGGCCAAGGGCCGCGCGAACCGCATCCTCAAGCGTACCAGCCACATCACTGTGGCGGTCGCGGAAAAGTAAAGAGGCATCGGAATGGGTCATAAAGTACATCCCACCGGCTTCCGCCTGGGCATTACGGAAGACTGGCGTTCCATGTGGTACGCCGACAGCAAGGATTTCGGTGACTACCTGAACACCGACCTGAAGGTCCGTAATTTCATCAAGAAGAAGCTGGCGCACGCGTCGGTGAGCCGCATCCGCATCGAGCGGCCGGCCAAGAACGCCCTGGTGACCATTCACACTGCCCGTCCGGGCATCGTGATCGGCAAGAAGGGCGAAGACATCGAGAAGCTGCGCCGCCAGGTGGTCGAGCTGATGGGTGTGCCGGTGCACATCAACATCGAGGAAGTTCGCAAGCCGGAACTGGATGCCCAGCTGGTGGCCGAGAATGTCGCACAGCAGCTGGAGCGCCGGATCATGTTCCGCCGCGCCATGAAGCGTGCGGTCGGCAATGCCATGCGCATCGGCGCCAAGGGTATCAAGATCAATGTCGGCGGCCGCTTGAACGGTGCTGAGATCGCGCGCAGCGAATGGTACCGCGAGGGCCGGGTGCCCCTGCATACCTTGCGTGCCGACATCGATTACGGCTTCGCCGAAGCCAAGACCACCTACGGCATCATCGGTGTCAAGGTGTGGGTGTTCAAGGGCGAAGTGATCCAGGCCGATGCCCAGCAGGCGGCCGAGACTAAAGGCAAGGGCAAGGGCGACACCGCCGCGGCCCGGCAGTAGGAATCAGAGCCATGTTGCAGCCAAAGCGTACCAAGTTTCGCAAACAGCAAAAGGGCCGGAACCATGGCCTCGCCCAGCGCGGCGAAAAGGTCAGCTTCGGCGAGTTCGGCCTGAAGTCCACCACCCGCGGTCCGGTTACCGCGCGCCAGATCGAAGCCGGTCGTCGTGCGATCAACCGTCATATCAAACGTGGCGGCAAGGTGTGGATCCGCATCTTCCCGGACACCCCGATTACCGGCAAGCCGCTGGAGGTTCGCCAGGGTAAGGGTAAGGGTAACGTGGATCACTGGGCGGCCAAGATTCAGCCGGGCCGAGTGCTTTACGAGATTGAAGGCGTCTCCGAGGAGCTGGCCCGCGAGGCGTTCCGACGCGCCGCGGCCAAGCTGCCGGTGCAGACGACCTTCGTACAACGGACGGTGCTGTGATGAAAGCGTCAGAGTTGCGTGAGAAAGACGAAGCCGCGCTGCGGCAGGAGCTGAGCGAGCGCCTGAAGGAGCAGTTCAATCTGCGGATGCAGCAGGCGACCGGGCAGCTTGCCCGGCCCGATCAGGTGAAGGCGGTCCGCCGGGACATCGCCCGCATCAAGACGGTGCTTAACGAAAAGGCGACGGCAGGTAGCGCGTGATGAGCGAAGAGCAGAAGGTACAACGGTCGGTTCAGGGCCGCGTGGTCAGCAACAAGGGCGACAAGTCCATTACGGTGCTGGTTGAGCGCCTGGTGCGGCATCCCCTGTACGGCAAATACATTCGACGTTCGAGCAAGATGCACGCTCACGACGAGCAGAACGAGTGTCGTGAAGGCGATCTGGTGGCCATCGAGCAGTGCCGGCCGCTGTCGAAGACCAAGTCCTGGCGTTTGGTCAAAGTGGTTGAGCGGGCGGCCGAATAAGGTCGTTCGGCAGTAGGAACACAACGGTAGGCGGGTACGTGCGATGATTCAGATGCAGACCCAACTGGATGCGGCCGACAACAGCGGCGCGCGTCAGGTCATGTGTATCAAGGTGCTTGGTGGCTCGAAGCGGCGGTATGCCCGCATCGGGGACATCATCAAGGTCAGCGTCAAGGACGCCATTCCCCGTGGCCGCGTCAAGAAGGGCGAGGTCTACAACGCGGTGGTGGTGCGTACCCGCAAGGGCGTGCGTCGGCCGGATGGCTCCCTGATTCGTTTCGACAGCAACGCGGCGGTGCTGCTGAACAACAACCTTCAGCCCATCGGTACCCGCGTGTTCGGGCCGGTCACCCGCGAGCTGCGCACCGAGAAATTCATGCGCATCATCTCGCTGGCGCCCGAGGTCCTGTAAGGGGAATCGACATGCGAAAGATCAAAAAGGGCGATGAAGTGATCGTCATCACCGGCAAGGACAAGGGGCGGCGCGGCGAAGTCGCGCGGGTGCTGTTCGAGTCCGACAAGGTGGTGGTCACCAACGTCAACATGGTGAAGAAGCACCAGAAGCCGAATCCGCAGCGTGGCGTGTCCGGTGGCATCATCGAGAAGGAAATGCCGCTGCACATCTCCAATGTGGCGATTTACAACCCGAGCACGCAGAAGGCGGACCGGGTTGGTGTGCGCACGCTTGAGGATGGCCGCAAGGTGCGGTTCTTCAAGTCGAACAACGAACTGATTGACGCGTAAGGTGGCCGCAATGGCAAGGCTGCAAGAGCTGTATAAATCCGAAGTGGCGAAGCAGCTGCAGGAGCGCTTCGGCTTCGACAACGTGATGCAGACCCCGCGTCTGCAGAAGATCACGCTGAACATTGGGCTTGGCGAGGCGATCCGGGACAAGAAAGTTCTGGAGACCGCACAGAACGACATCGCCAAGATCAGCGGTCAGAAGCCGATCGTGACCTACAGCCGCAAGTCCATTGCCGGCTTCAAGATTCGGGATGGCTGGCCGATCGGCGTGAAGGTCACCTTGCGTCGTGACCGCATGTACGAGTTCCTCGACCGCTTCATCAGCGTCGCGGCGCCGCGTATTCGTGACTTCCGCGGGTTCAATCCGCGCTCCTTCGACGGGCGCGGCAACTACAGCCTGGGCGTCACCGAGCAGATGATCTTCCCCGAGATTGACTTCGACAAGGTCGATGCGGTCCGCGGGATGGATATCACGATCACCACGTCCGCACGCACGGATGACGAAGCCAAGGCCCTGCTCGAGGGTTTCGGCTTCCCCTTCCGGAAGTAAGAGGCAGATATGGCAAAGATTTCCATGGTCGAGCGCGAGAAAAAGCGCAGCAAGATGGTTCGGCAGTATGCCGCCAAGCGGGAAGCGCTGAAGGCGATCATCGCTGATCCGAACAGCAGCGATGATGACCGCTTCGATGCGGTGGTGAAGCTGTCCGAACTGCCGCGGGATTCCAGCCCGGTGCGTCAGCGCAACCGCTGCCGCGTGACCGGCCGTCCCCGGGGCGTTTATCGCAAGTTCGGACTGGGGCGCAACAAGCTGCGCGAGGCGGCCATGCGGGGCGAGATTCCCGGCCTGGTCATGAGCAGCTGGTAAGCCAGCGCTAAACGGTTACAGGTAGGTAAGACAGCATGAGCATGACCGATCCCATCGCGGATATGCTGACCCGCATTCGCAACGCGCAGACAGCGCGCAAGGCGGATGTGGCGATGCCGTCCTCCAAGCTGAAGGTGTCCATCGCCAAGGTGCTTAAGGACGAGGGCTATATCGCCGATTATGAGGTGAGCGAAAGCGCCAAGCCGGAGCTGAACATCACCCTGAAGTATTACCAGGGTCAGCCGGTTATCGAGATGCTGCAGCGCGTCAGTCGACCGGGGCTGCGCCAGTTCAAGGGCAAGAACGCATTGCCCAAGGTGCGCGGCGGTCTGGGTGCGGCGATCGTTTCCACCTCCAACGGTGTAATGACGGAGAGAACAGCGCAGGCCCGTGGCTTGGGCGGCGAAGTTCTCTGCGTCGTGTTCTAAGGCGGGATTAGGGTCATGTCCAGAGTAGCGAAAGCACCGATTGCGGTACCGTCCGGGGTCGAAGTGGCCTTGGATGGTCAGCACATCAAGGTCAAAGGCCCGAAAGGCCAGCTCGAGTGGAACGTGCACGAGTGGGTGCAGGTCGGCCGCGAAGGCGACGAACTTCAGGTCTCTACCCGCGAAGAGAAGCAGGCGGCCGTGGCGCTGGCCGGCACCACCCGTGCGCTGGTCGCCAATATGGTGGCGGGTGTTTCCAGCGGTTTCGAGCGCAAGCTGGAACTGCGGGGCGTCGGGTACCGTGCGCAGGCCCAGGGCAACACCTTGAACCTCACTTTGGGTTTCTCACACCCGGTCAACTACGCGGTGCCCGAGGGTATTACCGTCGAGACGCCGAGTCAGACCGAAGTGGTGGTGAAGGGTATCGACAAACAGCAGGTTGGCGAAGTGGCCGCCCAGATTCGCGCATATCGTCCGCCGGAGCCCTATAAGGGCAAGGGTGTTCGCTATGCCGGCGAGCGGGTTGTCATGAAGGAAGCCAAGAAGAAATAGGCGGTAGACCGGTATGGACAAGAAGCTTACGCGTTTGCGCCGGGCCGGCAGGGCTCGCGCCAAGATTCGGGAACTGGGCGCTCACCGGTTGTGCGTGCATCGTACGCCTCGGCACATCTACGCCCAGCTCATCGGCCCGGACGGCAGCACCACCACGGCGTCCGCGTCCACGGTGGAGAAGGAGCTTCGTGGCAAGCTCAAGGCTACCGGCAATCGAGATGCCGCGGCCGAAGTGGGCCGGCTCATCGCCGAGCGCGCCAAGGCGGCTGGTATCGAGGCCGTGGCGTTCGATCGATCGGGTTTTCGCTATCACGGCCGTGTGCAGGCCTTGGCTGAGGCCGCTCGCGAAGCCGGTCTTCAGTTCTAAGCAGGGACAAGATTATGGCGACGAATGAACAGGTAACGGCCGACGGCCTTCGCGAGAAACTGGTTGCAGTGAACCGCGTGGCGAAGGTGGTCAAGGGCGGGCGCCAATTCGGTTTCACCGCTCTGACGGTTGTCGGCGACGGCGAGGGTCGGGTCGGTTTTGGCTACGGCAAGGCGCGTGAAGTGCCCGCCGCGATCCAGAAAGCGATGGAGCGGGCCCGTCAGAACATGAGGTCGGTGGCGGTTAACGGCACTACCCTTCAGTACCCGGTACGCGCCGAACACGCCTCCGCGCAGGTGTTCATGCAGCCTGCGCCCGAGGGCACCGGCATCATCGCCGGCGGCGCCATGCGGGCTGTGTTCGAAGTGTTGGGCGTTCAGGACGTCGCAGCCAAGATGATTGGTTCCCGTAATCCGGTTAATGTGGTGCGCGCCACCATCAAGGGCCTGACCGAAATGGCCTCGCCGGAGCACGTGGCTGCCAAGCGTGGCAAATCGGTTGAAGAGATCACGGGTTAACCATGGCTAAAAGCAAACAGCTCAAGGTCACTCTGGTGCGTAGCGCGAACGGCCGCCTGGCCCGCCATCGTGCCTGTGTCGCCGGTCTGGGACTGCGTCGCATGAACCACAGCGTGCTGGTTCAGGACACCCCCGAGAACCGCGGAATGATCAACAAGGTCTCGTACCTGTTGTCGGTAGAGGAAGCGTAAACCATGCGCCTGAACGATCTCTCCCCCGCCAAGGGCAGCAAGCAGCCGCGCAAGCGTGTCGGCCGTGGCATCGGTTCCGGTCTTGGCAAGACGGGTGGCCGTGGCCACAAGGGTCAGCACTCGCGCTCCGGTGGTTTCCGCAAGGTGGGCTTCGAGGGCGGTCAGATGCCCTTGCAGCGCCGTGTGCCGAAAGTCGGTTTCCGCTCGCTCAAGGCCTTGACCACCGCGGAAGTGCGTCTGTCTGAATTGAAGTACGTCGAAGGCGATGTGGTGGATATTCACGCGCTGAAGGCGGCTCGCGTAATTTCCCGGAACATGCTGCGTGCGCGCATCATCGATTCCGGCGAGCTGGGCAAGGCTGTCACCGTGCGTGGCCTGGGCGTCACCAAGGGTGCCCGTGCCGCGATCGAACAGGCCGGCGGAAAGGTCGAGGATTAAGTGGCACGCGCACCGGCCAATGCAATGGGTGGCCTCGGCGGGCTGGGTAAGCTCACCGAGGTTCGCCAGCGTCTGGTTTTTGTGTTACTGGCGCTGGTGGTGTTTCGTTTCGGCACCCACCTCACGATCCCGGGGATCGACCAGGCGGCGCTCGCCGATATGTTCGCGCAGCAACGCGGCACCATCCTCGACATGTTCAACATGTTCTCCGGTGGAGCCCTGGAGCGGTTGAGCGTATTTGCGCTGAACATCATGCCGTACATCTCCGCGTCCATCATCATGCAGCTGCTTTCGGCCACCATGCCGAAACTGCAGCAGCTGAAGAAGGAAGGCGAGGCCGGCCGGCGCAAGATTACGCAGTACACCCGCTACGGCACCTTGGGTCTTGCCACCGTGCAAGCCATCGGTATCACCAGTGCGCTGCAGAGCCAGGGGGTGGCTGCGGTCACAGGTCCGAGCTTCATCTTCATTGGCACCATCAGCCTGGTGGCCGGTACGATGTTCCTGATGTGGCTGGGTGAGCAGATCACCGAGCGTGGCATCGGAAACGGCATCTCCCTGATCATTTTCGCGGGCATCGTCGCGGGGCTGCCGGCGGCGCTCAGCGGGACGCTCACCCTGGTCAATGAAGGCAGTCTCAGTCCTGCCGCGGCGCTGCTGCTGTTCCTGTTGGCGATCGCGGTCACCGCATTCGTCATCTTCGTGGAGCGTGGTCAGCGGCGGATCACCGTCAATTACGCCAAGCGTCAGCAGGGGCGGCGGATGTATGCGGCCCAGAGCAGCCATTTGCCGCTCAAGTTGAACATGGCCGGCGTCATTCCGCCCATCTTCGCGTCCAGCATCATTCTGTTCCCGGCCACTATCGGCACCTGGATGGCGGATGTGGAAGGGCTGGGCTGGCTGACGGGAATCGTCAACACCATGCGCCCGGGTGAGCCCATTTATGTGGCGCTTTACGCGGCCTTCATCATTTTCTTCTGCTTCTTCTACACGGCGCTGGTTTTCAACGCCAAGGAGACCGCGGATAATCTGAAGAAGTCGGGTGCGTTCATTCCGGGGATTCGTCCCGGCCAGCAGACGGCGAATTACATCGACAAGGTGATGACCCGACTGACGTTTGCCGGTGCGCTTTACATCACGGCGGTCTGTCTGCTGCCCGAGTTCCTGATTCTGTATTGGAACGTGCCCTTCTACTTTGGGGGTACCTCCTTGCTGATCATCGTGGTCGTGGTCATGGACTTCATGGCCCAGGTGCAGTCGCATCTGATCTCGCACCAGTACGAGCCGCTGATGAAGAAGGCCAATCTGAAAGGGCAAGGCCGCCCCTTCTGAGAGTTTGGATCAAGGGTGGCGGCTCCTTGCGGAGCCTCTGCCATTCGCGTTCGGGATTTGCTATACTGCGCGCCCTTTTTCGGGCGCGCCGATGTTTAGGTAGAGGGTAATCATGAAGGTTCGTGCCTCTGTTAAGAAGATTTGCCGGAACTGCAAAATTGTTCGGCGTCGCGGCACGGTGCGTGTCATTTGCAGCACTGACGCGCGCCACAAGCAGCGGCAGGGTTAAGTCCGGCGCGACGCTTGATGCGTCCTGTCGGCATTGGCTAACATAGCGGGTTTCCCGCGCTGAGGACTGGAGTTGGGTTTATGGCCCGTATTGCTGGCGTCAACATTCCGGTAAACAAGCACACGGTAATTGGCCTTACGTCTATTTATGGCGTCGGTCACAGTCGGGCGCAGGTGATCTGCGCGGCGACGGGTGTTGCGCCGGATCGCAAGATCAAGGACCTGACGGAGCAGGAGCTCGAGGCTCTGCGCACCGAGATCGGCAAGTACATCGTGGAGGGCGACCTGCGTCGCTCGGTAGCGATGGACATCAAACGGCTCACCGATATGGGGAGCTATCGTGGGTTGCGCCATCGTCGCGGGCTGCCGGTTCGCGGGCAGCAAACGCGTACCAATGCGCGTACCCGAAAGGGTCCTCGGCGTGGTCCCGGCAAGTAAGCCGGCCTCCCGTTTAGCTCTTTAGACTTCGTAGGACAGACGCAATGGCGAAACCGACCAGCAGCCGTGGGCGCAAACGCGCCAAGCGCACCGTAGTTGACGGCGTGGCTCATATCCACGCTTCGTTCAACAACACCATCATCACCATCACCGACCGGCAGGGCAACGCTCTGGCCTGGGCCAGTTCCGGTGGCAGCGGTTTCCGCGGCTCCCGCAAGAGCACCCCGTTCGCCGCCCAGGTGGCGTCCGAGCGCGCCGGTCGCGCGGCGCTGGATTATGGCCTGAAGAACCTCGAAGTCGAGGTCAAGGGACCCGGGCCGGGCCGCGAGTCCGCCGTGCGCGCGCTGAACAACGTCGGCTACCGCATCACCAATATTGCGGACGTCACGCCGATTCCGCATAACGGCTGCCGCCCGCCCAAGAAGCGGCGCGTGTAAGGCAAGGGGACGAATCATGGCGAGGTATATCGGTCCGAAGTGCAAACTCTCGCGTCGCGAGGGCACCGACCTGTTTTTGAAGAGCGGCGTACGCCCGCTGGACAGCAAGTGCAAGCTGGAGACTCCTCCGGGTCAGCACGGCTCCCGGCGCACCCGTATCTCCGACTACGGCCTGCAGCTGCGCGAGAAGCAGAAGGTGCGCCGCATGTACGGCGTGCTGGAGCGGCAGTTCCGCAACTATTACGGCGAGGCCGCCCGGCGCCGTGGCGCCACGGGCGAAGAGCTGCTGCGAATGCTGGAGACCCGGCTGGACAACGTGGTCTACCGGCTTGGTTTTGGTTCCACCCGTTCCGAAGCGCGTCAGCTGGTGGCCCATCGCGCCATCCAGGTGAATGGCCGGACCGTGAACATCGCCTCCTTCCAGGTGAAGCCCGGCGATGAGATCGCTGTCAAGGAAAAGGCCCGTAGCCAGGTGCGCATTCAGGCCGCGCTGGAACTGAACCAGCAGAACGGCCTGGTGGACTGGGTCGAGGTGGACGCCAAGAAGATGGTCGGCTCGCTCAAGCGCCGCCCGGACCGTTCGGACCTGTCCGCCGACATCAACGAGCACCTGATCGTCGAGCTGTACTCCAAGTAACGGCGCGGCGCTGATTGTTGCAAGCACCGAGAGGGGACATGCCCATGACGGGTCAGTTCAAGGATTTCCTCAAACCGCGAGTGGTCGACGTACAGGCGATCAACGAGCGTCATGCCAAGATTGCGCTGGAGCCGCTGGAACGTGGTTTCGGCCATACGCTGGGTAATGCCCTGCGGCGCGTGCTTCTGTCTTCCATGCCCGGCTGCGCGGTGGTGGAAGTGGAGATCGAGGGCGTGCTCCATGAGTACACCGCGATCGAGGGTGTGCAGGAAGACGTGGTCGATATCCTTCTCAACCTGAAGGACTTGGCCGTGCGTCTGCATGCCAGTGAAGAGGCCATGCTGAAGCTCTCCAAGAGCGGGCCGGGCGTGGTTACCGCCGCCGACATCGAAGTGGGGCACGATGTGGAGATCATGAACCCGGATCTGGTGATTGCTCACCTGACCAAGTCCGGCGGATTGACCATGAACATCAAGGTCGCGCGTGGTCGCGGTTACGAGCCGGCCACCGCCCGCACCACTGAGGAAGACCGCCCCATCGGTCGCCTGCAGGTGGATGCGAGCTACAGTCCGGTGCGGCGCGTGGCCTACGATGTGGAGAGTGCGCGTGTCGAGCAGCGCACCGACCTGGACAAGCTGGTCATGGATATTGAGACCAACGGCGTGCTGGAGCCGGAAGAAGCCATTCGCTTCGCCGCCTCTGTGCTGCGCGATCAGTTGTCCGTGTTCGTGGACCTGGAAGGCGGCGAGGCCATCGGTGAGCCGGAGCGCAAGGAGCCTGAAGTCGATCCGGTGCTGCTGCGGCCCATCGATGATCTGGAGCTGACGGTGCGTTCGGCGAACTGCCTGAAGGCGGAGAGCATTCACTACGTTGGTGATTTGGTGCAGCGGACGGAAGTCGAGCTGCTCAAGACGCCGAATCTGGGTAAGAAGTCGCTGAACGAGATCAAGGAGGTTCTGGCCTCCCACGGTCTGTCCCTGGGCATGCGGCTCGAGAACTGGCCGCCGGCAAGTCTGGAACAGGCCGCCGGCTGAGCGGCGTCTCATCAAAGGGAAGGAATTAAGCAATGCGACATCGCAAATCCGGTCGTAAGCTGAATCGCAACAGCAGTCACCGCAAGGCCATGTTCCGCAACATGGCGGCGTCCCTGTTCGACCACGAAGCCATTCAGACCACCTTGCCCAAGGCGAAGGAGCTGCGTCGTGTGGCGGAGCCGCTGATCACGCTGTCCAAGAAGGACAGCGTTGCCAATCGGCGTCTGGCCTTCGCGCGTCTGCGTGACAAGGACGTGGTCAAGAAATTGTTCGAGGAACTGGGCCCGCGCTACGCGGAGCGTCCCGGTGGCTATCTGCGGATTCTGAAGGCCGGCTTCCGTGCCGGGGATAATGCCCCCATGGCCTTCGTGGAGCTGATGGATCGGCCGCAGGCCGAAGAAGCGCCGGCGGAATCCACCGAGGCGCAGAGCGAAGCGTAAGCCTTCGCTTGACGCCGCCGATATGAAGAAGCCGGGCCCAGCCCGGCTTTTTTTGTATGGGCGAGGGCAATCGTGCTACCAGTGTGCTTTTCGCTACGGGAGTGCAGGGGATGAAAATCCGTGTCGATGTAGATGCCACGCCGGAGGAGCTGCGGAGCTTTTTCGGTTTGCCCGATGTGGGCCCCTTGCAGGACGAGATCCTGGCCAAGGTGCGGGAGAAGATGTTAGCCGGCGCCGAAGGTTACGATCCGCTGACGCTGATGAAGCCCTTCCTGCCCGAAGGGATGCAGAGTTTCGAGGGCATGCAGCGTATGTTCTGGGAGGCCATGCGTCAGGGCATGGAGATGAATAGCCGTGGGGGCAAGACGTAGCGGCTGTATAAGATCTGCTACAATGCACGCCGTTTTCCGCCGTTGCCGCTTCGGCAGCGGGTTCTTCAAGCGACCGAATGATTTAGGAGATCGTCCATGAAAGCACCTGTGCGAGTAGCGGTTACCGGCGCGGCGGGTCAGATCGGCTACAGCCTTCTGTTTCGCATCGCCGCCGGCGATATGCTGGGCAAGGACCAGCCGGTGATCCTGCAACTGCTGGAAATCACCCCGGCTCTGGAAGCCCTCAACGGCGTGGTCATGGAACTGGAAGATTGCGCCTTTCCGCTGCTCGCCGGTATTACGACCTCCGACAAGGCGGAAGAGGCGTTCAAGGACGCCGATTACGCGCTGCTGGTGGGCGCCCGTCCCCGCGGCCCGGGGATGGAGCGCAAGGATCTGCTGGAGGCCAACGCTGCGATCTTCTCCGCCCAGGGCAAGGCCCTGAACGATGCGGCCAGCCGCGACGTGCGAGTACTGGTGGTGGGCAACCCGGCCAACACCAACGCCCTGATCGCCCAGCGCAACGCGCCCGATCTGCCGGCCGGCAACTTCACCGCCATGACCCGCCTGGACCACAACCGGGCGCTGGCGCAGCTGGCCAACAAGACCGGCGCGCACACCACCGACATTCAGCGCATGACCATCTGGGGCAACCATTCCGCCACCCAGTATCCGGATATCTTCCACGCCACCGTCAAGGGTCAGGCCGCCAAGGACATGGTGGACGAGCAGTGGCTGGCGGAGCAGTTCATCCCCACCGTGCAGCAGCGCGGCGCGGCCATCATCAAGGCCCGTGGGCAGTCCTCCGCGGCCTCCGCCGCCAGCTCCGCCATCGATCATATGCGCACCTGGGCCCTGGGCACCGCCGAAGGTGACTGGACCAGCATGGGCATTCCCTCCGATGGCAGCTACGGCATTGCGGAAGGGCTGATCTACTCCTTCCCGGTCACCTGCAAGGACGGTCAGTACGAGATCGTACAAGGGCTGGAGATCAACGAGTTCAGCCGCGAGCGCATGATTGCCACCGAGACCGAGCTCAGTGAAGAGCGGGATGCCGTCAAGCACCTGCTGCCCTGATCGGGGCCACGGTTAGAAGGAGGGCGCCCTGGGGGCGCCCTTTTTTGTGTCTGCTGGTTTTATCCTGGTTATAAAAAAAGAGCGTTTTATTATTTTCTGTTTGGCGGCAGGCCCCTTAACCTCCTATCCACGATATGGAAGGAGAGCGCGATGATTCGGGCCGCATTGAGCGAGGCCAGCACTGCCGGCAGGCCGCACGAAGGTGATCTGGTCGCAACGAATCAGCGCCTGGAGCGGATGACGGCGCAGCAGCGTCTGGCTTGGGCGATGGAGGCTTATCCTGACACGCTGGTGGTGTCCTCCAGCTTTGGGGCGCAATCGGCGGTCTGCCTGCACCTGGCGGTGACTCTGCGACCGGATATCCCGATCGTGCTGGTGGACACCGGCTACCTGTTCCCCGAGACCTACCGGTTCGTGGACGAGCTCACTACCCGTCTGGATCTCAACCTCAAGGTCTATCGTGCCGCCCTCAGCCCCGCCTGGCAGGAGGCACGCTACGGGCGCTTGTGGGAACAGGGCCTGGAGGGCATCGAGCGCTACAATCGGATGAACAAGGTCGAGCCCATGCAGCGTGCCTTGAGCGAGCTGGGTGCCGAGGCCTGGGTTGCCGGGCTACGCCGCACCCAGGGGGCCAGCCGCGAGGCTCTGCGGGTGGCCGGCTTGCAGGGCGGGCGGCTGAAATTGCACCCGATCATCGACTGGACCGATCGGGACGTCTTCGAGTACCTCAGTGCCCATGATCTGCCCTACCATCCGCTGTGGCACAAGGGTTATGTCTCCATCGGCGACTGGCACACCACCCGTCCCCTGCACGAGGTGGAGAGCGCGGAGGAAACCCGCTTCTTTGGCTTGAAGCGGGAGTGCGGGCTGCACGAGGCGCTTTGAGCGCTACCTTCCGGGTTGGAAGCGGCCTTGGCCGCGAATGCCTCACCGGCTTGCCGCCACGCCCCCGCTTCTCCTACACCGAGGGCGCCAGCAAGGGCTGGAGGAAGCGGCCGGTGTGGGAGCCTTCCACCTCGGCCACCTGTTCGGGCGTACCCGCGGCCACCAGTTGTCCGCCGCCGTCGCCGCCTTCCGGCCCGATGTCGATCAGCCAGTCCGCGGTCTTTATCACGTCCAGGTTGTGCTCGATGATCACTACCGTATTGCCGTGATCCCGTAGCCGCCGGAGCACCACCAGTAACTGGTCGATGTCGTGGAAGTGCAGCCCGGTGGTGGGTTCGTCCAGGATGTAGAGGGTACGCCCGGTATCGCGCTTGGAAAGTTCCCGAGCAAGCTTCACCCGTTGGGCTTCGCCACCGGAGAGTGTGGTGGCGTTCTGGCCGAGCTTGATGTAGCTCAGACCCACTTCCATCAGCATGTCCAGCTTGCGCTTGAGTACCGGTACCGGGGCGAAGAAGCCCGTCGCCTCTTCCACGGTCATCTCCAGCATGTCGTTGATGTTGCGCCCCTTGTAGCGGATCTCCAGGGTCTCCCGGTTGTAACGCCGCCCCTTGCAGACATCGCAGGGCACGTACATATCGGGCAGGAAGTGCATCTCCACGCGGATCACACCATCGCCCTGGCAGGCCTCGCAGCGCCCGCCCTTGACGTTGAAGCTGAAGCGCCCCGGGTTGTATCCCCGCGCTCGAGCCTCGGGCGTGCCGGCGAACAGCTCGCGGATGGGGGTGAACAGGCCGGTATAGGTGGCTGGGTTCGAGCGGGGCGTGCGACCGATGGGGCTTTGGTCGATGTCCACCACCTTGTCGAGCCACTCCAGGCCGGTGATGTCCTCGCAGGGGGCGGGGGCGGTGTTGGCACCGTTCAGCTCGCGGGCGGCGCGGGCGTAGAGGGTGTCGTTGATCAGGGTGGACTTGCCGGAGCCGGACACTCCGGTGATGCAGCTCATCAGCCCCAGCGGGATGTCCACATCCAGGCGCTGCAGGTTGTTGCCTCGGGCACCGCGGATGCGCAACATGCGCTCGGGCTCCGGCGGGTGTCGCCGGGCGGGCAGGGCGATGGCGCGGCGGCCGCTGAGAAACTGGCCGGTGACGGAGCGCTCGGCGGCGGCGATATCCGCCGGGGGCCCCTGGGCGATGACCTCGCCGCCGTGGGTGCCGGCCCCGGGGCCCATGTCCACCACGTGGTCGGCGGCGCGGATCGCGTCTTCATCGTGTTCCACCACGATCACCGTGTTGCCCATGTCGCGAAGGCGCAGCAGGGTGTTGAGCAGTCGTTCGTTATCCCGCTGATGCAGGCCGATGCTGGGTTCGTCCAGCACATACATCACCCCCACCAGGCCGGCGCCGATCTGGCTGGCAAGCCGTATGCGCTGGGCCTCGCCGCCGGAGAGGGTGTCGGCGCTGCGGTTCAGGGTCAGATAGCGCAGGCCCACATTGGCGAGAAAACCGAGGCGGGCGTCGATCTCCTTGACGATCTTCTCGGCAATGCGCCCCTTGGCGCCGGGCAGCTCCAGCGCCTGGAAGAAACCGAGCGCGGTGCCTATGGGCATCTCGGTGATGCGCGCCAGAGTGTGCCCGGCGACGAACACGTGACGAGCGGCCTGGTTGAGGCGGCTGCCGCCGCATTCGCTGCAGGCCGCAGTGCTCAGATAGCGGGCCAGCTCCTCGCGGACGATGTTGGAGTCGGTCTCGCGGTAGCGCCGCTCCATATTCGGCAGGATGCCCTCGAAGCTGTGTTCGCGGACCTGTTCGCGACCGCTGCCGCTGGTGTAGCGAAAGGCGATGGGCTCCTCGCCGCTGCCGCGCAGCAGAACGTCGCGGATCCGCTCCGGAAGGTCCTGCCAGGGGGTCTCCGGGTCGAAGCCGTAGTGCTCGGCCAGGCTTTGGATCAGGCGCGCGTAGTAGGCGTTGCGTCGATCCCAGCCGCGCACCGCGCCACCGGCCAGGGAAAGATGGGGGTTCGCCACCACCCGTTCGGCATCGAAGAACTGGCGCTGGCCCAGGCCATCGCAGGCCGGGCAGGCGCCCTTGGGATTGTTGAAGGAGAACAGGCGCGGTTCCAGTTCGTCGATGGAATAACCGCAGGCGGGGCAGGCGTAACGGGCGGAGAAGAGTATCTCTGGCTGATCGTCGTCCAGCCAGGCGATGCGGGCAATGCCCTGGGACAGCGCCAGCGCCGTTTCCAGCGAATCGGCCAGGCGCGTGACCAGGTCCGGGCGGACCTTGAAGCGATCCACCACCGCCTCGATGCGGTGCTTGCGCTTAGGGTCCAGTGCCGGCGGTCGGTCCAGCTCCACCACTTCGCCGTCGATGCGGGCGCGCACGAAGCCCTGGCCGCGCAGCTCCTCCAGCACCTGCAGGTGCTCGCCCTTGCGCTCGTCCACCAGCGGGCTCAGCAGCATCAGCTTGCTGCCCTCGGGCAGCGCCAGGATCTGGTCCACCATCTGGCTGACGGTTTGCGCGTTCAGCGTCAGATCGTGTTCCGGGCAGCGGGGCGTGCCGGCCCGGGCGAACAGCAGCCGCAGGTAGTCGTGGATCTCGGTGACCGTGCCCACGGTGGAGCGCGGGTTGTGGGAGGTGGACTTCTGCTCGATGGAGATTGCCGGTGACAGCCCCTCGATGTGATCCAGATCCGGCTTTTCCATCATCGACAGGAACTGGCGGGCGTAGGCCGACAGGGATTCCACGTAACGACGCTGGCCTTCGGCGTAGATGGTGTCGAAGGCGAGTGAGGATTTGCCCGAGCCGGACAGGCCGGTGATCACGATCAAACGGTCCCGGGGCAATTCCAGATCGATGTTCTTCAGATTGTGGGTGCGGGCACCCTGGATTCTGATGGCGTCCATTCGTTTCCTGTGCTTTCGGCCAACCTGATACTATACGCGCGCAGCCTGTCGCCGGCATACCGTTGCCGCGCCGTTCTTCTCTTGCAGAGGCCCAGCTTGAGTTCGACCGCTTCATCCCAATCGCGCGCCATGATGCCCGCCGAGCGCCGCGCCACCTTCGGCCTGGCGTCGATATTCGGGCTGCGCATGTTCGGCCTGTTTTTGATCCTGCCGGTGTTCAGCCTGCACGGCGGCGAGCTGCAGGGGGCGACCCCCATGCTCATCGGTCTGGCACTGGGGGCCTATGGCCTGACCCAGGCACTGTTGCAGATTCCCATGGGCTGGGCCTCCGACCACTGGGGACGACGGCCGGTGATCATCACCGGCCTGCTGGTATTCGCCCTGGGTAGTGTGCTGGCGGCGCTTTCCGAGAGTATCTACGGCGTGATCGCCGGGCGCGCCCTGCAGGGCGGGGGCGCCATTGCCGCGGCGGTCATGGCGCTGGCCTCGGACCTGACCCGGGACTCCCAGCGCACCAAGGCCATGGCGGTGATCGGCATGAGCGTGGGCGGTGCCTTTCTCGCCGCGCTGGTGGTCGGGCCGCTGATGGCGGCCTCCCTCGGGCTGGCGGGGCTTTTCTGGTTGACCGCGCTGCTGGCCCTGGCCGCGCTGCTGGTGTTGTGGCTGGGCGTGCCCGAGGGCGAAGCGCGGCCGGCCGTGCGCACAGGCCCAGGCCCGCGCTTTCGGGAAATGCTGCGGGATCGGAACCTGTGGCGGCTGGATCTGGGCATCTTCGTGCTGCATCTGATCCTCACCGCCGGCTTCGTGGCCCTGCCCCTGCTGCTGCGGGACAGGCTGGGGCTGCCCGGTGAGGCGCACTGGCGCGTTTACGTGCCGGTGCTGTTGCTCTCCGTGGTGGCTCTGGTGCCGGCCATCGGATTCGGTGAGCGCCGGGGGCGTATGCACCAGTTGGTGCCCGGCACGGTCTTGGCGCTGTTGATGGCCTTGCTGCTGCTGGCACTGGCGCCGGGCGCGGCCTGGCTGTGGTTCGCCCTGTGGCTGTATTTCTCCGCCTTCAATATCCTCGAAGCCTCGCTGCCCTCGCTGATCTCGCGTTTCGTGGACCCCAGCGCCAGGGGCCGCGCGCTGGGGGTGTATTCCACGGCGCAGTTCGCGGGGGCCTTTGTCGGCGGGCTTGCCGGGGGGCTGTTGTATGGCCTGGGGGGCAGCAGCCTGCTGTTCCTCGGTTTGGCGGCGCTGTGTGTGCCGTGGCTGCTGGCGACGCTGGGGATGGGGCGGGTGCCCGGCCGCGGCTGAGTCGCCGTGGTTCTTGAACAGCCCGCGTCCTGCCCGCATTGACAGGCGCAAGGTTTGCGCGGCGGGGCATGCATGCTGGCCGAAGAGCGGGCCATACGGGCTGCCCATGAACACAGGCAATAATGGAATCGCAGCCCGGGCATCCGAAACCGGGTGGGGGACAAGGAGCCAAACATGCTGAAGCTGGACGAGGCCCGCGTCGCGGTCGTGGGCCTGGGTTATGTCGGCCTGCCGCTGGCCGTGGAGCTGGCCCGGGCGTTCCCGGTCATCGGTTTCGATGTGAAGGCGGCGCGCATCGCCGAACTGCGCGAGGGGCGGGACGGCACCCGCGAGGTCAGCCCCGAGGAGCTGCGCCAGGCCGAGGGCTTGCACTACACCGACCAACCCGAGGACCTTGCCGACTGCAATGTCTACATCGTCACCGTGCCCACGCCGATCGATCGCTACAAGCAGCCGGATCTGGAACCCCTGCGGCGCGCCAGCGAAACCGTGGGGCGGTTGCTCAATCCGGGTGACGTGGTGATCTACGAGTCCACCGTCTATCCCGGCGCCACCGAGGAAGTCTGCGTGCCGATCCTGGAACGGGAATCGGGGCTGCGCTACCTGAAGGATATCCACGTCGGCTACAGCCCGGAGCGCATCAATCCCGGCGACCGGGAGCATCGGATCAGCACCATCCGCAAGGTCACCTCCGGCTCCTCCCCCGAGGCGGCGGAATTCGTGGATGCGTTCTACAGCCGGGTGATCCGCGCCGGTACCCATCTGGCTCCCAGCATCGCCGTGGCGGAGGCCGCCAAGGTCATCGAGAACACCCAGCGGGACGTAAACATCGCCCTGGTCAACGAACTGGCGCTGCTCTTCAATCGCCTGGGCATAGACACCCAGGCGGTGCTGGAGGCGGCGGGCAGCAAGTGGAACTTCCTGCCCTTTCGCCCGGGGCTGGTCGGAGGGCACTGCATCGGGGTCGACCCCTATTACCTTACCCGCAAGGCGCAGGAGATCGGCCATCACCCGGAGATGATCCTCGCCGGGCGGCGCATCAACGACCACATGGGTTTCTACGTCGCCGCGCAGGTGGCGCGTCTCATGACCCAGAAGCGTATCCACGTGGTGGGTTCGCGCATCCTGGTGCTGGGGCTGGCCTTCAAGGAGAACTGTCCCGATCTGCGCAACACCCGGGTGGTGGATGTGGTGCGGGAATTCGAGGCCTATCACGCCCAGGTGGACGTTTACGACCCCAATGTGGACCCGGACGAGGCCCGCGCCGAATACGACATCAGCCCGGTGAGCGAGCTTTGCGCGGGCAAGTATGACGCGGTGGTCATCGCCGTGGCGCATGAGCAGTTCCACGCCATGGGCGCCGAGCGCATACGTGCGCTGCTCAAGCCCACCGGGGTGATCTACGACATCAAGTACCTGCTGACGGCCGAGCAGGTGGACGGGCGACTCTAGGAGGCAAGGATCTTGAAGGTACTGGTAACCGGCGCGGCCGGCTTCATCGGCTCCCACCTGGCGCACTACCTGCTCGATCGGGGCGACGAGGTGGTGGGTCTGGACAATCTCAACGATTACTACGATGTCAGCCTCAAGGAGGCGCGCCTGGCGCGGCTCATGCCGCGGCAGGGTTTCAGCTTCGCGCGCCTGGATCTGGCGGACCGGGAGGGGGTGGCCGAACTGTTCCGGGCCGAGGGCTTTCAGCGGGTGGTGAACCTGGCCGCCCAGGCCGGCGTGCGCTATTCCCTGGAGAATCCGCACTCCTATGTGGACAGCAACGTCACCGGCTTTCTGAACATTCTCGAAGGCTGCCGCCATGAGGGGGTGGAGCACCTGGTGTACGCCTCCACCAGCTCCGTCTACGGCGCGCATACCGCCATGCCCTTCTCGGTGCACGAGCACGTGGACCACCCGTTGGCGATCTACGCGGCCACCAAGAAAGCCAACGAGTTGATGGCCCACTCCTATTCCCATCTTTATGGGCTGCCCACCACCGGGCTGCGCTTTTTCACCGTCTACGGTCCTTGGGGCCGGCCGGATATGGCGCTGTTCCTGTTCACCCGCAAGATCCTCGCCGGCGAGCCTATCGAGGTGTTCAACTACGGCAATCACCGTCGGGATTTCACCTTCGTCGAGGATATCGTCGAAGGGGTGGTACGCGTCCTGGACCGTCCGGCCGAGCCCAACCCCGACTGGGATCCGGCGCTGCCGGATTGCGCCAGCAGCAACGCGCCGTACCGGGTCTACAACATCGGGAACAGCCAGCCGGTGGAATTGATGCGCTACATCGAGGTGCTGGAGGAGTGCCTGGGGCGCAAGGCGGAGAAGAAGCTGCTGCCGTTGCAGGCGGGGGATGTGCCCGACACCTACGCCGATACCTCGGATCTGGAGCGCGACGTGGGGTATCGGCCGGATACGCCGGTGGAAGAGGGCGTGCGCCGTTTCGTGGCGTGGTATCGGGAGTATTACGGCGTCTGAGAACGTGCATTGTGCGGGGTGGCGGAACGTCCCCCCCGCGCGCCTGCCGGTGGCAGGCCGGGCCGGCTTACTCGCCCTCGGTGATGTTCTCGCCTTCCGTCGTGGGCCGATCCAGGTACACGGCCATCACATCGCAGCGCGCCCCGTGCAGCACAGCATTGGCGGTGGAACCCAGCAGCAGCGCCAGGCCGTGGCGGCTGTGGCTGCCTACCACGATCAGGTCCACGGCGTTTTCCTCGGCGAAATGCAGGATCTCGTGCTTGGTATGGCCCAGCAGTACATGGCGCTGGGCGTCTTGCAGTTGCATGTCCCGGGCCAGTTCCGTGAGCCGCGCCTCGGCGGCCTCGCGCATCTCCTCCTCGGCATCCACGCCCGGGGTGTAGAGCAGTTCACCACCGGGCTCCAGCGGCAGGTGCTCCACCACGTGCACCAGGCTGAGTCTGGCCTGATAACGCTGGGCCAAGTCCCGGGCGCGTGCCGCGACGGCGCGGCTGCGCGGGTCGAAGTCCAGCGCGACCAGCAGGTGACGATAGTCCATCGGCTCATTCCCCCTTGGCGGCATTGGCCAGACGCACATAGTCGGCGACCGACAGCGTTTCGGCTCTACTATGCGGTGCCAGTCCGGCGGCTTCAATGGTCTCGGCGCTCACCAGGCTCTTCAGGCAGTTGCGCAGGGTCTTGCGGCGCTGACCGAAGGCCTGACTGACGATGCGGGCGAACAGGTCCTCGTCCGCCGCCCGCAGGGGCGGTTCCCGGTAGGGGTGCAGTCGCACCACGGTGGAGACCACCTTGGGGGCCGGGCGAAAGGCGCCCGGGGGAATGTCGAACAGCGGCTCCACCCGGCAGCGGTACTGCACCATCACCGAGAGCCGACCGTAGGTGCCGTCGCCGGGCGGCGCGGCCATGCGGTCCACCACTTCCTTTTGCAGCATGAAGTGCATGTCGGCTATGGCGCTGGCCTGGTCGAGCAGGTGGAAGATCAGCGGGGTGGAGATGTTGTAGGGCAGGTTGCCCACCAGCCGCAGGGGGCGCTCATCGCGGCGCAGGGCGGTGAAGTCGAAGCGCAGGGCGTCGGCCTCGTGGATGCGCAGGCCGGGCTTGTCGAGCCGGCGCAGCGCGGCCACCAAATCCCGGTCCAGCTCCACCACGTCCAGTTCGCCGGCGGCTTCCAGCAAGGCCCAGGTCAAGGCCCCCTGGCCCGGGCCTATCTCCACCAGCGGCTCGCCCGGGGCGGGCGCGATGGCGCGGATGATGTTGTCGATCACCCGCGGGTCGTGGAGGAAATTCTGGCCGAAGCGTTTACGGGGTTGGTGTGAGGCCATGTCGGCTTCCTGTAGGTGCTGCGCGATGCGGTGTCAGTCGTGGCGTGCCAGGCTGAGTTCGATGGCCAGGTCCAGTGCCGCCCGCAGGCTCCCCGGCTCGGCGCGGCCGCTGCCGGCCAGGTCCAGGGCGGTGCCGTGATCCACCGAGGTGCGGATGATGGGCAGCCCCAGGGTGATGTTGACCGCCTCGCCAAAACCCACGTGCTTGAGCACCGGCAGGCCCTGATCGTGATACATGGCGAGCACCGCATCGGCGTCTCGCAGATGGCGGGGGGTGAACAGCGTGTCCGCGGGCAGGGGGCCGAGGAAGTCCATGCCCTCGGCGCGCAGGCGTGTCAGCACCGGTTCGATGACCGTGATTTCCTCGCTCCCCAGGTGGCCACCCTCGCCGGCATGGGGATTGAGCCCGCAGACCAGGATACGCGGTGCATCCAGGGCGAATTTCTCGCGCAGATCCCGGTACAGGATGCGCGCGACCTGCTCCAGGCGCGTCGGGGTCAGCGCGGCGCTGACGTCCTTCAGCGGCAAATGCGTGGTGGCGAGCGCCACCCGCAGGCTGCCCGCGGCCAGCATCATCACCGGCAGGGGGGCGCCGGTCTGCTCGGCGAAGTATTCCGTGTGGCCGGTGAAGGGAATGCCCGCATCGTTGATGACGCCCTTGTGCACGGGGGCGGTGACGATGGCCTGAAACATCCCGCGCAGGGCGCCGTCGGCAGCCAGCCGCAGGCTCTCCAGCACGTAGGGTGCGTTGGCGGTGTCGAGTGTGCCGGCCTTGCAGGGTCGGGCGAGTGGCACCGGGATCACCCCCAGTTCGCCGGCCTCGCAGGGGCGCGGCGGCTCTCCGGGCCTGATCTCGCGCAGTCGGATATTCAGCCCCAGGGCGGCGGCGCGCTGGCGTAACAGCTGCGGGTCGGCTATTACTGCCAGTTCGGCCGCCAGTTCAGCGCCGCGCGCCTGTTGGGCGATCTGCACGCACAGCTCCGGCCCGACGCCGGCCGGTTCGCCGGCGGTCAGGGCGATACGCGGAATGCGGCTCACTCGCCCCCCAGACGGATATCCACGTAGGCCTCGTCGCGAATGCGCCGCAACCAGGCTTCCAGGGCTTCCTCGGCCTTGCGTTCGCGCAGTTCGGCAGTGGCCTGGGCGCGGCGCATTTCCTGGGTCATGTCCTGTTCGCGCCGCTCCAGTACCTGTACCAGGTGCCAGCCGAACTGCGATTCGAAGGGCAGGCTGAGCTCGCCGGGCTGCAGCCGGTCCATCTGCTGCTCGAAGACCGTGACCATGGTGCCCGGGTTCACCCAGCCCAGATCGCCGCCGCGCACCCCGGAGCCGGGGTCCTCGGAGTGCTGGCGGGCCAGTTCCGCGAAATCGGCACCGTCGTCGATGCGCTGGCGCAGGGTGTTGAGCCGGGTGCGGGCGTCGCTGTCGCTCACCACTTCGTTGGTGCGGATGAGGATGTGACGGGCGCGGGTCTGGGTGACCAGCTTCCGGTCGCCGTCGCGGCTGTCCAGCAGCTGGATGATGTGCAGGCCGTTGCCGGCCTCGATGGGACCGCGGATTTCCCCCGGGCTCATGCCCTGGACCTGCTGGGCGAAGATCGTCGGCAGCCGCGCGGCGGTGCGCCAGCCCAGGTTGCCGCCCTCCAGGGCGGTGCCGCTGTCGGAGTGGGCGGCGGCTACGGCGTCCATGCTTTGCCCGGCGCGCAGCTTGGCGATGGTTTCATCGGCCTCGGCGCGGGCCGCGCGAATCTGTTCCGGCTCGGGGCGCTCGGGCAGGGCGATGAGGATGTGGCCCAGCAGGTATTCCGTGCTGTCTTCACCGCGGGCGTTGTTCAGCAGCTCCTCCACCTCCTGGGGGGTGACGTTGACGCTGGTTCGCACCCGCCGCTCCCGCAGCCGGCGGATGGTGATTTCGTCGCGCAGATCTTCGCGGAAGGCGGCGTAGTCCATGCCTTGGGCTTGCACGGCGTCGCGGAACCGGCTCAGGCTCATGCCGTTCTGGTCGGCGATGCGCTGCAGGGCGGCGTTCAAGGTGCCCTCGTCCACCCGGATGCCCATGCGTCCGGCCACGGCCAGTTGCAGGCGCTCCATGATCAGCCGGTCCAGCACCTGGCGCTCCAGTACCTGGGGGCTTGGCAGGTTCACCTTCTGCTGGCGCAGGCGCTGGCGCACCAGGGCGGTTTCGCTCTCCAGCTCCGAGGCCAGCACCACCTTGTCGTCCACCACCGCGACGATGCGGTCCAGGGTCTCGGCGACGGCCGTGCCCAAGGCCAGACTCAGGGCCAGGCCGGCCAGAAAGCGCATCACAGTTGCAGGCATGCTCGGGGTATTCCTATTCCGTGTCCGGGTAACCGTAGATGGTGTCCCGCAGATAATCGTCGATATCGTCGCCGAAGGCGCTCAGCCCGGTCAGTTCGAGCTGGATCCAGATGCTGTTGTCGAAGCGTTCGTCGTCCGCGCCCAGGGTGCCGGTGAGCACATCCGGGTTGACCTCGCGCTGGGCCAGCACCCGCAGCGCCCAGCAACAGTCGCGGTATTCCAGGCCCAGGGCCTGTTCCAGAGTAGTCTGATCCAGAATGGAATAGTTCCATCTTGCCAGCAGCCGCCAGCCCTTGAACAGCGGCCAGGCGGTGCCCGCATCCACCTGCTCGATAGTGCGATCGCCCAGAGCATTGCGGCGCTGGCGGTAGTACAGGCCGAAGATGCTGTCCCTGTCCGGGCGGTAGACCAGGCGCAGGCCGCCGGCCTCGGAAAGATCGTCGTAGGGGTCCCACTGGTATTCGGCCTGGGCGATGAAGTCCTCGTGGAACTGCAGGCGTGCCTCGGCGATGATGTCCGAGCGCTTGCGCCTGTCCTCGGCGCTGGGGGTCTGGCCAGGGCTCAGGGTAACTTCCCGGTCGTCGAAGTAGTAGATCTGGCCGATCCCCAGGCGCAGGTATTCCCGGCCCGCGGCGGTGTCGATGAAGCGGCTGGTCAGCCCCATCGCCACCTGGTTGGCATCCCCAACCCGGTCGGCGCCAGTGAAGCGGTTCTCGGAGAACATCTGGCTCAGTGTGAAGGCGGCAAGACCGGTGTCGAAATTGGGCAGATCACTCTGGTCCTTTTTCGGCACGTACAGATAGAACAGGCGCGGCTCCAGGGTCTGGAGCAGGTTCCGGCCGAACAGGGTGAAATTGCGCTCCAGGAAGATGCCGCTGTCGATGCTCACCACCGGCACGGTGCGCTGGGGGTTATCCGGTGCCGTCGGGTCTTCCACCCGGTCCAGCGTGTAGCTGGTGTGTCGCACGCTGACCGCGGGCTCCACGAACCCGGCCAGCCGCTGGATCGGCAGACTGATCCGCGGCGTCATGTCCAGCCGGGTGCCGGTGTCGCGCAGCTCATCGAACGGGTGCACGAAGTGGGTCACTTCCGTGTCCAGCGAGTAGCGCAGCAGGCCCTCGCCGGGGCGGTTCGAGTAGCTGGCGCGCAGGCGCGGCAGGCGGCGGTAGGGGTGGTGGCGGTCCGCCACCTGGTCGGTGATGGTCTGCCAGGTCTGAAACTCCGCGTTGAAGGCCCACTGGCCGGCGCGCCAGTCGGCGAGCAGGTAGCTCTCCAGCTGCGTTTCGCTGCTTACCCGCAGGTTATTGCCGAAATCATCCAGGTAATCGAAGTCGCTGACCCGGTTGACGCTGCTGCTGACGTTGACGCGCCCGAACAGGCGGTGCTTGTGCTCCCAGCCCAACGCCCAGCGGTCATCCTCGTGGAGCTTGTCCTGATGCAGGTAGCTGACATCGGCGATGCCACCGAAGCTCGGTTGCAGATAGCGGAACTCGGTGCCCATGAGCAGACCGCGCTCCTCGATGTAACGCGGGCGCAGGGTGGCGTCGTAGTTGGGGGCGATGTTCCAGTACCAGGGAATCTCGATGTCCGCGCCGTCCTCTTCGGAATAGCCGAAGCGGGGCGCGAGAAAACCGGACTTGCGGCGGCTGTCGATGGGGAAGTTGACGTAGGGCAGGTACAGAAAGGGCACGCCCATGAAGGAGAGCCGGGCGTTGTACGCCTCGCCCACGCCGGATGCCTGGTCCGTCTTCAGGGTGCTCGCCCGCAGCCACCAGTCCTCTTCGCCCGGCGGACAGTGGGTGTAGCTCACCCGCCGGTAGCGGGCCTGGTCGGCGTTCTGGATCTCCACGTGGTCCGCATCGCCGTGGGCATGGGAACCCACGAACTGATACTGGGCCTGCGCCACCTCGCCCTGGTCTTGGTCCAGGAGGAAGTAGCCTTCGCTGCCGCTGACGGCGATGGCGTAATCCTCATAGCGGAAACCGCCCTCGGCCTGGGCGCGCCCGGTGGGCTCCACATAGGTCAGGCGCTGGGCCTGCAGTTGCTGATCCCAGCGCCGCAGATGCACATCGCCGGTGAAGACGTAGGTGCCGGTTTCGCCATCGTAATCGGCCTGGTCGGCGTCCACTTCGGCGGGTTGCTGCTCCCGGTGGCGCTCGCGGGCTTCGTCCCGGGGCGCGGGCATGGGCAGGCCGCAGGCGATCGGGCGCTCGCTCCCCACCGGCCGCAGGGGCGGTGGCGCGGCGGCGGACGTCACTTCCTGCCGAACGGGCTCACGAACGGGCTCACGAACGGGCTCACGAACGGGCTCACGAACGGGCTCACGAACGGGCTCACGAACGGGCTCACGAACGGGCTCACGAACGGGCTCACGAACGGGCTCACGAACAGGCTCAC
>NZ_WHIW01000014.1 GCF_009295635.1 Alkalilimnicola sp. S0819
GACGCGGCGTGGTACAAATAGCCGAGCCAGCGGGCTCGAGCCGGGGAAAGCCAAAGCATCGTGATCGCCTCCTTTAGTGATGGAGACGATAGTGTCAGCGGTCCTGGTGAGCTTCAGAAGATGGGGTTGGTGGAGCGCTTACGAGGGTATGCGGCCATGGTCAGCTTCTGATGCGGGGTGATCCCGGCGAAGGGCTGGTTGTCGGGGGGTCTACCCCGTTCTCACGCACCCAGCGCGTGAGCATGTTGTGATTGATATTAGTATCCAGCGGCAGCTGACACCGGGCCGCCGGGTCAACTCCACGGCCTCGCGCACGAACTCGACGCTGTACCTTCTTCGTTTTAACTTAGACACTCCTTCGGCCCATCAGGGGCCTTCCATGAAATGTCCGTGAGCACGGGAAGAACCCAGCATCCGGCGGCGGGGACCCACTCCAGTTGCGCGCTGGGCGCACACTAAGAATCGGCGCCCTCATCCAGCGAACGGCGCCAAGCCAACAGTTCCTTGTAACGACGCTCCTGACCGTATTCGGTGGGCTGGTAGAACGCCTGCTCGGGAACCTCTTCCGGCCAGCAGTTATGGCGCTGCCCCGCCGGGTAGGCATTGGGCTCATTGTGGGCGTACCGATAACCCTCGCCATGACCCAGGGATTTCATGAGCTTGGTGGGCGCGTTGCGCAGGTACACCGGCACCTCGAAATCCGGGTTCTCCTTGACGAAACGCTGGGCGCCCTTCCAGGCCTTCTCCACCGCGTTGCTCTTCGGCGCCACCGCCAGATGCACGGCGGCGTGGGCAATGGCCCGGCCTCCCTCGTAGTCGCCCAGGCGCAGGAAGGCATCCCAGGCGCTGATCACCAGGGGCAGCGCCCGCGGGTCGGCATTGCCCACGTCTTCGGAGGCAATGGCCGTGAGCCGGCGCACCACATCCAGCGGGTCTCCGCCCCCTTCGATGAAGCGGGCCATATACAACAGCGCGGCATCCGGGCGGGAGGAGCGCACGGATTTGTGGATGGCGGAGAGCAGGTCGTAGTAGGCATCGCCGGATTTGTCGAAGCGCGCCGCCTGATGCCCGATCACTTCCCGTACCGAGTCCTCGTCCAGGCGCTCGCCGCCGGCATCCGCCTGGGTGAAGTCGGCGGCGGTTTCCAGCAAGCCCAGCGCCCGGCGGGCATCGCCCCCGGCGGCCCGGGCGAGGATCTTCAACACCGCCTCCTCGGCCTGGATACGGCGCTCACCCAGGCCCCGACGCTCATCACTCAGCGCCCGGCGCAGCACGCGCAGCAGGTCATCCTCAGCCAGTTTCTTCAGCACATAGACCCGCGCCCGGGAGAGCAGCGCGGAGTTGACCTCGAAGGAGGGGTTCTCGGTGGTGGCACCGATCAGCGTCAGCAATCCGGACTCCACATGGGGCAGCAACGCATCCTGCTGGCTCTTGTTGAGCCGATGGATCTCGTCCAGGAACAGAATGGTGCGCTCCTGGCGAGCCAGCGCCCCGCGGGCCTGTTCCACCGCCTCGCGCAAATCCTTGACCCCCGCCATCACCGCGGAAAGGCGCACCAGCCGGGCGCCGCCCGCCTCGGCGAGAATCTCCGCCAGCGTGGTCTTGCCCACCCCTGGCGGCCCCCAGAGGATCATGGAACGCACGCTGCCGGATTCCACCATGCGTCGCAGCGGCTTGCCCGGCCCCACCAGGGCCTCCTGGCCGATGTAGTCGTCCAGACTGCGGGGGCGCAGTCGGTAGGCCAGCGGCTCGTTGTCCGCCTGAGCGCTGCTGCTGAACAGATCCATGGGTGTCGGCTCCTGAAGATGCGCCTATCAAGGCTGTGGGGCAGCCCGCCATTGTGCCACCGCCGCGCGGGGACGGGGCAAGCGCTGTCGTACGCCCTCGCCTCCCGGCGCGGTACACTGAACGCTGTATCCGCAGTCGGCAAGCCCCGCGATGAGCACTCAGGACCACCTCAATCTGGACGGACGCGCCCTCAAGCTGCTGCTCACCGTGCTGGAGGAGCAGTCGGTTTCCCGGGCGGCGGAGCGGCTGGGGGTGAGCCAATCCGCGGTCAGCCATACCCTGGACAAGCTGCGCGGGCTGCTGGGGGATCCGCTGTTCGTGAAAGCCGGCCGAGGCATACGCCCCACCCCCCACGCCCAGGCCTTGGGCGCGCGTATACGACCGCTGCTGGACGGCCTGCAGGCGCTCACCGTGGCGCCGGCGTTCGACCCGTCCAGCACCCGGGCCCACTTCACCATCGCCGCCAACGATATGCAGCGGGATCTGCTGCTGCCGCAGCTGTTCCGGCGCATGCGCCGGGAAGCACCGGGGGCGGAGCTGAGCATCATTCCCTCGGGGATTCCCAACGCGGACATGCTGCGTGGCGGGGATTGCGATCTGATGATCACCCCCTTTCCACCGGACGATGGCGACATTCGCCAGAAGCGTCTGCTGGACGAGCACCACATCTGTTACTACGACGCCGAGATGCGCGAGGCGCCCCGCAGTACCCAGGAATACCTGGCGGCCCATCATCTCAGTCTGCTGTTCCCCGACGGCGAGCGCTCCAATGTGGATCGCATTCTGGAGAGCCGTGGCCTGCACCGGCGCATCGCGCTGACGGTATCCAACTTCTCGGGGGTGGCGCCTTTCCTCAAGGGCACGGACCTGATCGCCACCTTGCCCAGTCTGCTGCGCTTCTCCACCCTGCAACACCTGCAGTGGGCGCCCGTGCCCGTGGAATTGCCGCGCATCCATCTGTACATGATCTGGCACGAGCGCAGCCACATCGACCCCGCCCAGCGCTGGCTGCGGCAACGCCTGGAAGACATCGCGCAGCAATTGCTGGCCACGTTACCGCCGGATTACTGAATAGTTCCGCCGCCAATCATGCGATTCTCTCATGGGTCGCATGACCGCTTCCCCGCTCATTTTCCTGCGCCTGAACGGTAGGATAGCGGCATCTCATCCCCCACCCCCCGCCGAGGCGCCATGCTCAAGCTACGTTCCACGCCCACCACTCTGATGCTCGCCGCCGCCGTGGCCATAGGCCCCCTGGCACTGGATCTCTACCTTCCGGCCATGCCGGCGATCGGGGAGGCCCTGGGCGTGGGCGCGGACAAGGTGCAGCTCACCCTCAGCGTCTATGTGCTGGGCTTCGCACTGGCGCAGATCCTGGTGGGCCCGCTCTCGGACCGCTACGGACGCAAGCCGGTACTGGTGGGGGGCCTGCTGCTGTTCACCGGCGCCAGCGTGCTGGCGACCTTCGCTCAGAGCATAGAGACCCTGCTGCTTGCCCGCCTGTTGCAGGCGGTGGGCGGCGCCGCGCCCCCGGTGCTGGGCCGCGCGGCGGTGCGCGACATCTATGGCCCCCTGGAGGCGGCGCGGATACTCGCCTACATGGGGCTGATCTTCTCGCTGGCGCCGGCGCTGGCGCCCATCATCGGCGGGCAATTGCTGATCTTCTTCGACTGGCCGTCCAACTTCGCCGCGCTCGCGGTCTACGGCGGCGCGCTGGCGCTGTTGCTGTTCACCTCGCTGCCGGAGACGCTCGCCCCGGAGCACCGGCAATCCATCGCGCCGACGGAAATACTGCGCAACTACCGCACCCTGTGCGGCAACCGATTGTACCTGGGCTACACCCTGATCAATGCCGCCGGCTTCGCGGCGATGTTCGCCTTCATTTCCGGCTCTAGCTTCGTGCTGATCGAATTCCTGGGCATCCCGGCACACCACTACGGCTACTACTTCATGCTGGGTGTGTTCGGTTTCATGGTGGGCAGCTTCATCGCGGGGCGCAACACCCGCCGGCTGGGGATAGACCGGCTGCTGCTGCTCGCCGGGCTGCTCACCGCGGGCGGCGGCGCGCTGATGCTCACCTTTGCCCTGGGCGGCGACTACTCCGCCCTCACCGTGGTGGGCCCGCAGGTCATCATCATGATCGGCGCCGGCATCATCGCCCCCCAGGCCATGGCCGGGCTGATGGGTCCGTTTCCCCACATGGCCGGCTCCGCCTCGGCCCTGGCGGGTTTCCTGCAGATGGTAATCGCCGCCCTCGCCGGCAGTGCCGTGGGGTTCTGGCATGACGGCACACCGCTGTCCATGGCGGCGGTAAGCTGCGTGGCGGGCTGCTCGGCCCTGCTGCTGTATCTGGGCGTCGTACAGCCGGTGCGCCGAGCGCAGCAGCGCCGCGCCGCGAACCAGCCCCCGGCTGGCCAGGTCGTGAAAAGCTGCTGAGCACGGTTATCCGCGAAAAACCAAAAACCCGCCGGTCACAAAGACCGGCGGGTTCCTTGGCGAATGTTTTCCCCGGGCCGCCGGGTGTCGATCAGTCCGCTTTCAGATTCAGGTTCATCAATTCCGGCAGCGCGTGGGTGCGCATCATCGCGGTGGCCATGAACTCCATGGCGCTCACCGGCGCCTCGGGCTGGCCGGTCAGGGTCAGCTCGCCGGGTTCCATGAGGAAGCGCCGAATCTCCGGCAGGGAGGCCTGGACGAAGGCGTTATCACCGGCCTGCTGCTCCAGCTCGCCGAGCATCTGCTGCACGAAGGCCTCCTCGCTCATGTCCTGCTCCGCGGCGCTCTGACTGATCAAGCGGCGCATCAGCGAGGCGTCGGTGTAGCTGAGCGTGAAATCGTCCACCCGGAACGCCGGCAGGCTCTGCGGACCGGTCACGGACTTCTCCAGGTCGAACTCGCTGAGGGTCATGGACAATCCCAGCCCGCCCATCTCGTCGAGCTCGCCGCGCAACCGGCTGAGGTTCAGCACCTGGGTTTCGGGTTCGTAGCGGTAGGCCATCTCGTAGGTGCCCCGGATGCTGTCATAGCCCATGGCACTCAGCATCCGCGCCTGGTCATCGCCCAGTTCGCCGAGATCCTGGCTCACACCCTCGGCGCGCATGCTCAGATAATGGGGCGGATCATTGGCCTTGTCGTATTCGGTGAACAACAACCGCTCAATGCGGGTGGTACCCCCTTCCTGGGCGCTGACCACCATGTCACGCACTTCCACCCGGCGGCCGAACAGGCCCACCTCCACCGCGCCGTAGCTGGCGTTCATGCCGGCCGGCAGCTGGGCAATGCTCTCATCGAGCTGCGCCAGCACCTGACCCTCGATGCGCTGCTGGGCGACCACGCCAGCAACCACCGCCAACACCGCGACCACCCCCAGCGCGACCAGTAAGGTCCTGAATTTCATGCTCCACTCCCGATCATTGAAAGCCGACACTTTAGTGAGAAAGAACCTCGGGGTCGAGGGCCGACGGTGTCGGCCGCCGCACGTGTGGCTTCGCCCCATCGGCTCGGCGTCGGGAACATTTGCGCGAGCATCGAGGTCTTCTTGCGAACAGGAGGTCACGGGAAACTTTCGATGTGCGTTTGCAGCAGGAAGCAGGCACACCCATACCCCCCTATGGTCGGCGGGCCAGATCGTCAAAGGCCTGTGGGAATCAGTCAGTCTCTCCTGAAAGGCAAGCACAAGAACGCAAGGAGGCCCAATAGCTCATGATGAAGCCCATCTACCGTCTGCTGTTCGCGCTGTTTGTACTCGGCAGCATCGCTGGTCTCTCCGCACAAGCTTCGCTGGATCAGGACCTGCAGGATATACACGCGCGCTGGCAGCATGCCCGCACCCTGGATGCCGAGGCACGGGGAAAACACTTGAGCGAATTGCGCCGGCGCGTGGCCGATCTGCGCCAGCGCTATCCCGAGCGCCGCGATCTGGTCCATTGGGAACGGATCATTCACGCCGAGCGGCAGCCCTACGGCTGAGCGCAGGGCTCAGCCCCGGTGCGTGCGCTCACAGGCAGTGTCCGGCACCTGCCCCGCCATGACGCGCATAGCGGACAGGTCCGTCAGATGCACTTCCTTGCCCTCGCTGCGCAGCAGGCCCTGGTCCTGCAGGCGCCGGAACAGCCGGCTCATGGTCTCGGGCGCCAGCCCCAGATAGTTGCTCAGATCGCCCCGGGACATGGGCAGGCGAAAGCGCACGGGGGAGAGGCCGCGGGCACCGAAGCGGCTGGAGAAGCTGAGCAGCGCGATGACCAGACGCTCCTCGGCGGAGCGGCGAGCCACCGCGTTCAGCATCTCGTTGTCCCCGAAGATCTCCTGGCTCATGATGCGCAGCAACTGGTGCTGCAGGCCTGGCACCTTGCCCGCCAGGTCTTCCAGAGTAACGAAGGGAATCTCGCACAGGCTGGTGGTTTCCAGCGCCACGGCGTAGCACGGGTGGGTGCCGCGGCTGATGGCGTCCAGACCCACGATCTCGCCGGGCAGATGGAAGCCGGTCACCTGCTCTTCGCCATCGGCGCTGATGGCATAGGTCTTCAGGGCACCCGCACGCACCGCATAGATGGAGACAAATTCGTCGCCGGCGCGGTAGAGATGCGCCCCGCGGGCCATGGGCTTGCGTCGCTCGACAATATTGTCGAGCATCTCCACATCCGCTGCTCCCAGCGAGACGGGCAAACAAAGCTGGAAAAGGCTGCAATCCTGACAGGCATTGCGAATGCCCGATAGCTGCACCACCCGTGCCCCAGACGACTCAGCCATGGCCGGATACACTCCTTAAGCGACGGTGAATGTAGGCTCGCGCCGAACGGTAACACAGCCCGGATAACCGCGCAGGAAGCCGCTCACGCCAACAACAGACGCGCCCCGTGCAGCACGGCGGCGGCGTAGAGCCCGGCGAGCATATCGTCGAGCATGATCCCCAGCCCTCCCGTGACGCGCCTATCCAGCCAGCCGATGGGCCAGGGTTTCAGCACGTCAAAGAAGCGAAACGCCAGGAAGCCGGCCAGAATCCAGCCCCAATGAGGCGGTATCAGCAACATGGCGAGCATGAAGCCCACCACCTCATCCCAGACGATGGCCGGGTGGTCGTGGACGCCGGCATCGCGGGCGGCCTGGTCGCAGATCAGCACCCCGGCGGCGAACAGCAACAGCACCACCCCCAGATAAGCCATGCCATGCAGCGGCGCCGCCAGCAGGTAGAAGGGGATGCCCACCAGGGTTCCCGCGGTGCCCGGCGCCTTCGGCGCCAGGCCGGTGCCGAAACCCAGTGCCAGCAGATGAATGGGGTTCTTGAGATTGAAAGCCTTGCGAGGATTCAACAGCATGTCGTTTGCGCGCGGTGACGGCGCCCCTGTCCTTTTGGTGTTGCTGGTTAATCGTCTTCGGCGCGGAAGTGGGCATAAGCGCGCCGGCCGGGCTGCCAGAACCGGCCGTCGGCCAGGCACAGCGCCAGCCCGGGCTCATCACGCACCTCACCGATACGGCTCAACGGCAGACTCAGTTCCGCGCTCACTCGCGCCAGGGCCGCCTCGCGATCCGGCGGCACCGTGAAGCACAATTCGTAGTCATCGCCGCCGCACAGCGCGGTATCCCACAGCTCTGCACCAGGCACCAGAGCACGTAGGGGCTTTGACAGAGGCAGCCGTGCAAGTTCCACCCGCGCGCCCACCCCGCTGGCTTCCAGCACATGCCCCAGATCCGCATACAGGCCATCGGAGACATCGATACAGGCGCTGGCCAGGCCGCGCAGCCGTAGGCCCAACGCCACGCGCGGCGTCGGCCGGTGCAGGCGCTCCACGAGCCAGTCGGCATATTCGCCGCGGCGCTGCCCGGATTGCCACAAGGCGAGCCCCAGGGCCGCATCACCCAGGGTGCCGCTGACATAGATGCCATCGCCGGGGCGCGCCCCATCACGTCGCAGCGCCTGTTCGGCGGGCACTTCCCCACTGACCTGCACGCTCAGCGTCAGCGGGCCGCGGGTCACATCGCCGCCGACAAGCGCCACGCCGTGCGTCCGGCCAAGCCCCCGCAAGCCTTCGCTGAAGGCGGCCAACCAGGTTGAGTCGGCCCGCTCCAGGGTCAAGCCCAGGAGAAACCAGGCAGGGCGCGCGCCCATGGCGGCCAGATCGCTGAGGTTCACGGCCAGCGCCTTGTGGCCGATGCTCTCGGGTGGCGCATCCAAAGGGAAATGCACCCCCGCCACCAGGGTATCCAGCGCCATGGCCAGATCGGCGCGCGGGCGCACCAGGGCGGCGTCATCGCCTATGCCGAGCAGCACATCGTCGCCGGCATCGCCCGCGAAGAACTGCCGGATGAGTTCGAACTCTCCGACCATTCAGTCCCGTCCGCGGAACCAGGCCGGGTGAATGGCCTTCACCGCCTCGCCGTCCTCGCGCCAGCCATGGCAGCTGTTGATCAGCGCCGGGCGTTTGTCGCCGGCCTTCGTCCAGCTCTTGCGCAAGGGCGCGATAGCCTGGAAGGCGGCCGTGGCCATGGGCGGCAGCAACTCGAACAGATGGGTGCAGCCGCTGGCGGCGGACAGCCGCGCGCGCACCTGAGACATCCAGCCCGGCCCTATGCGCAAGCCGGCCAGCGCCTCGTAACGCGGCCCGGCCTGATGGCAGCTGGGAAAGGGGTGGTACTCGATCACCCCTTCGGCGGCATGAATGAGCATGTCCTCGTCCAGGGTGAGACGCAGAGACATGTCATGGATGGGCTCTCCGGGGCGGATCTCGCCGCGAAAGCGGTTGCTGAAAGCATAGTGCTTGGTATCGCGCAGGTGCCCTTCCACGTCCCACAGCCCATCTTCACGCTGCCAGGCGTCCAGGCTGATACGCCTGGCGTGTATGGGCTTGCGGGCAACCGGTTCGGACAGGGGCATGGACTACTCCCCGCCGCCGGCCTGACGCTCCGCGGCGCGGAAGGTGTTAGCGCGGGCGAGCTTGTCCAGCACGCCATTGACGTACTTGTGGCTGTCCGTGCCGCCGAAGGCCTTGGTGAGCTCCACCGCCTCGGTGATGATCACCTTGTAGGGCACGTCCAGATGCTCCTGCAGCTCGAACAGCCCCAGCCTCAGCACGGCCCGCTCCACCGGGTCCAGCTGCGCCACGGGGCGATCCAGCAGGGGGGCAATCCGCGCATCCAGTGTATCCACCTGGGTGGGCACGCCGTGCAGCAGCGCACGGAACAGGCCCTGATCCACCTCTTCCATATTCATCTCGGCGAAGAACTGGGCCTCGATGTCGGCCAGGTTCTGCCCCGCCATCTGCCACTGGTACAGGGCCTGCAGGGCGCGCCGGCGGGCGGCGCTGCGGCGACGGTTCATATCGGGCTTACGCTTGGCGCTCATCGGCTCCCGGCCCTTACAGCTTGCGCAGCAGGCTGATCATCTCCAAGGTCGACAGGGCCGCTTCCGCGCCCTTGTTGCCGGCCTTGGTGCCTGCCCGTTCGATGGCCTGCTCGATGGTCTCGGTGGTCAACACGCCGAAGGCGATAGGCAGCTCATGCTGCATCATCGCCTGACCCAGGCCCTTGGCGCATTCGCCGGCCACGTACTCGAAATGGGCGGTGCCACCGCGAATCACGCAGCCGAGCGCGATGATGCCGTCGTAACGGCCGCTCTTGGCCAGCCGCGAGACCACCAGGGGCAGCTCGTAGGCCCCCGGCGCCTTGACCACGTCCAGCCGCTCGTCGGGCACGCCGTGACGGCGCAGGGTGTCCAGCGCGCCTTCCAGCAGGCTGTCGACGATGAAGGCATTGAAGCGGGTCGCCACCAGGGCGATGCGCACATCGCGCACGGTGAAATCACCTTCGAGAACTTTCATTGACTTTGCTCCACGTACTCGACCACTTCCATGCCGAAGCCGGAAAGCGCGTGCATGCGTTTCGGGGAACTGAGCACGCGCATCTTGCGCACGCCCAGATCGGACAGTATCTGTGCGCCCAGCCCATAGGTGCGCAGATCATTGCTGGTCTGCGCCTCGGTGTGCTGGGGCTCGGCGGCGCGGAACTGGAAATCGCGCATGCGCCGCAGGATGTCGGGGACGTCGTTGGGCCGGCGCAGCACCACCACGACGCCCTCGCCCGCCTCCGCCACCTGCTTGAGCGCCGAGCGCAGCGGCCAGCCGCAGAAGGGTCCCTCGCTGGCCAGCACATCGGACAAGGTGTTCTGGATATGCACCCGCACCAGGGAGGGCTCTTCCGGGCTGGGCCGACCCTTGACCAGGGCGAAATGCAGGGCGTTGTCGACGTTGTCCTGATAGGCGTAGAGGTGGAAAACGCCGAACTCGGTGGGCAGTTCGCAATCGGACACTCGCTCCACGCTGCGCTCGTTGCGGATGCGGTAGCTGATCAGGTCCGCCACGGTGCCGATCTTCAACCCGTGCTCGCGGGCAAATTTCTCCAGATCGTCCCGCCGCGCCATGGTGCCGTCCTCGTTGAGGATCTCGACGATCACCGCAGACGGCTCGAAGCCTGCCAGGCGCGCAAAATCGCAGCCCGCCTCGGTGTGCCCGGCGCGGGTCAACACGCCCCCGGCCTGGGCCACCAGCGGGAACACATGCCCGGGCTGGGTGAGGTCTTCCGGGCGGGCATTGGGTGCCACCGCCGCCTGCACCGTGCGGGCACGGTCGGCGGCGGAAATGCCGGTGGTCACACCGGTGGCCGCCTCGATGGAGACGGTAAAGTTGGTGGACTGCTTGCGGTCGGTGTCGCTGACCATCAGCGGCAGCCGCAGCTGCTCGCAGCGGTCCCGGGTGAGGGTCAGGCAGATCAGGCCGCGGCCGTAGCGGGCCATGAAGTTGATGTCTTCGGGACGCACCATGCTGGACGCCATGAGCAGATCGCCTTCGTTCTCGCGATCCTCATCGTCCATGATCACCACCATCTTTCCTTGGCGGAGGTCCTCGATGATCTCTTCGATGCTGTTCAGTGACATGATGAACCCGGCGCGCGATGCGCGCAGTTGCTGGTGTGAGCGTAACCGCTCAGTCTAAACCCGGCCTTCAGGATTTTGAACCGCCGAAGCCGTGCTCGCGCAGGAAGGTTTCGCTGATGCCGCCGCCCTTTTGCGCGGCCCGCTCACCGAGCATGAGCCGCTCCAGATACCGGGCGATCTGATCCACTTCCAGGTTCACCCGGCGACCAGGGCGATACTCGCCCAGGGTGGTGACCCGCAGGGTGTGGGGCACCACGTTGATGTCGAATTCCGCGCCGTCCACGCCGTTGACCGTGAGACTCACCCCGTCGATACAGATCGAGCCCTTCTCGGCGATGTAGCGTGCCAACTGCGCCGGCGCGGCGATGCGCATACGCTCGGAGCGGGCGTCGGCGCGCCGCTCCAGCACCTCGCCCAGGCCGTCCACATGGCCGCTGACCAGGTGTCCGCCCAGCGGTGTGCTGGGGGTGAGCGCCTGCTCCAGGTTCACCGCGGCGCCCGGCTGCAGATTGCCGAGTGTGGTGCGGTTCAGGGTCTCGGCGGAGACATCCGCCGCGAAGCCCCGGGGGGTGAATTCGATGGCGGTCAGGCACACGCCGTTGACCGCGATGCTGTCGCCGAGCTGCGCGCGGCTCAGGTCCAGGGTGCCGGCATCTATGGCGAGCCGCACATCGCCGCCGCGGGCCTGTTGGCCCTCGATACGCCCCAGGGCCTGAATGATTCCGGTAAACATGGGCTTACACCTCAGGATTTCGGCCTCAGAGTCAGGCGCAGATCCGCGCCCAGTTGCCGCACGTCCTCATACTGCCACTCCAGTCGCTGGTTCATGCGCTCCAGGCCGACCAGCGTGAGCAGCGGTCGGCCTTCGTGGCCCATCAGGTGCGAGGCCTGATAGAGGATCAGCTCATCCACCAGCCCCGCCTGCACGAAGGCGCCGGCCAGGGTGGGGCCCGCCTCCACCATCACCTCGTTGTATTCACGCTGCGCCAGGGCTTCAAGCACCGCGGCCAGATCCAGTTGGCCGCCCTCGCCCGGCGAGAGCCGCAGCTCCGCGCCGGCCCCGCTCAGGCTCCGCGCCGCGTCAGGGGCGGCGTCGGAGTAGAAGATCAGCGCCCCTTCCCGCGCGACCCGGGCGGCGGGCGGCGTGCGCAGGAAGCTGTCCAGCACCACCACCCGGGGCTGGCGCAGCTCGTCATAATTGGGCTGGAAATCCCGCACGTTCAGCCGCGGGTTATCGGCCAACACCGTACCCACACCGGTGAGCACCACGCTGGAGCGGGCCCGCAGGCGGTGCACATCGCGCCGCGCGGGCACGCCGGTGATCCATTGGCTCTCGCCCGAGGCCATGGCGGTGCGTCCATCCAGGGAGCCGGCCAGTTTCACCCGCACCCAGGGGCGGCCACCGCGCATGCGCCGCGCGAATCCCGGGTTGAGGGCCTCGGCCTGCTCGGCCAGCAGCCCGCTTTGCGCATCGATGCCGGATTCGGCCAGTCGCGCCAAGCCCTTCCCCGCGACTTGCGGGTTCGGGTCCACCATGGCGGCGACCACCCGGGCCACCCCCGCCTCGATCAGCGCCTCGGCGCAGGGGGGTGTACGGCCATGGTGAGCGCAGGGCTCCAGGGTGACGTAGGCGGTGGCGCCCCGAGCCCGTTCGCCGGCCATGCGCAGGGCGTGCACCTCGGCGTGGGCCTCACCGGCGCGGGCGTGCCAGCCCTCGCCGACCCGCTCAGCGTCACGCACCAGCACGCAGCCCACACGCGGGTTGGGGTCGCTGCCGTACAGGCCACGCTCGGCGAGCTGCAGGGCATGGGCCATGTGGCGATGATCATCGGCGGTGAATTCGGCCATGGTTCGGGAGGACGCCACGCAGGCAGCCTAGCGGCGCTCCAGGCCGTCGATCACTTCACGGAAGGCGCTGACGTCCTGGAAGCTGCGGTAGACGGAGGCAAAGCGCACATAGGCCACCTGATCCAGCTCCCGCAGCTCGTCCATGACCCACTCGCCCAACTGGCGGGCGGGCAGCTCGCGCTCGCCGCTGCCCTGCAGACGCTTCTTGATGCGGTGGATGGCCGCTTCCACGTCCTCGACGCTCACCGGGCGCTTCTCCAGCGCCCGCTGCATGCCGGTGCGCAGCTTGCCTTCATCGAAGGGTTCGCGGGTGCCGTCGCTCTTGACCATGCGGGGCAGGAGCAACTCGGCGTTCTCGTAGGTGGTGAAGCGCTCGCTGCAGGCGACGCACTCGCGTCGCCTGCGCACCTGGTCGCCCTCGCTGGCCAGTCGCGAATCGATGACCCGCGTATCCTGTGCCTGGCAGAAAGGGCAACGCATCGTCTCGGCTCAGCCCTGGTTGGACTGGTAAACCGGCAGGCGAGCACAGACCGCCTGCACCTTGCCGCGCACCTGTTCGATCACCGACTCGTTGCCGATATCGTCCAGCACATCGCAGATCCAGCCGGCCAGCTCGCGACACTCGCTCTCGCCGAAGCCGCGGGTGGTGATGGCCGGCGTACCGAGGCGCAGGCCGGAGGTAACGAAGGGTGACTGGGGGTCGTTGGGCACGGTGTTCTTGTTCACCGTGATGTGCGCGCGTCCCAGAGCGGCGTCCGCGTCCTTGCCGGTCAGGCCCTTGTCGATCAGATCAATCAGGAACAGGTGATTGTCGGTGCCGCCGGAAACCACCTTGTAGCCGCGGCTCTGCACCGTCTCGGCCATGGCGCGGGCATTGGCCACCACCTGGGTCTGGTACTGCTTGAAGCTCGGCTCCAGCGCTTCCTTGAAGGCCACGGCCTTGGCGGCGATGGCGTGCATCAAGGGCCCGCCCTGGGTGCCGGGGAAGATCAGCGAATTCAGCTTCTTCTCGATTTCCGGGTTGCTCTTCGCCAGGATCAGGCCGCCACGGGGACCGCGAAGGGTCTTGTGGGTGGTGGTGGTGGTCACATCGGCGATCTGCACCGGGTTGGGGTACTGCCCGGCGGCGACCAGCCCCGCCACGTGAGCCATGTCCACCAGCAGGTAAGCACCTACTTCATCGGCAATCTCACGGAAGCGCTGCCAGTCCACCACCCGGGAATAGGCGGAGAAGCCGGCAACGATCATCTTCGGCCGGTGCTCCCGGGCCAGGCGCGCCACTTGTTCGTAGTCGATTTCGCCGGTTTCCGGGACCACGCCGTACTGCACGGCCTGATAGATCTTGCCCGAGAAATTCGGCTTGGCGCCGTGGGTGAGGTGACCGCCATGATCCAGGCTCATCCCCAGGATGACGTCGCCGGGCTGGCAAAGCGCCATGTAGACGGCGGCATTGGCCTGGGAGCCGGAATGGGGTTGCACGTTGGCGAAATCGGCGCCGAACAGTTCCTTCGCCCGGTCTATGGCCAGCTGTTCGGCCACGTCCACGTACTCGCAGCCACCATAGTAGCGCTTGCCGGGGTAGCCTTCGGCGTACTTGTTGGTGAGCGCCGAGCCCTGGGCTTCCAACACCCGGGGGCTGGCGTAGTTTTCCGAGGCGATCAATTCAATGTGATCTTCCTGGCGCCGGGTTTCCCGGGCAATGGCCTCGGCGAGATCCGGATCGAAGCTGGCAATCGTCATATCGCTGGAAAACATGCGGCTCCCTCTGGGTTCAGGCAGCGGATAAGGAAACCCGCGCCTCTAACGACGCGGCGGAAGGCACGCCAGCATACAGGATATTGGGGGAACACTGAACATCCAGGCACAAGAGAGTACGCCGGTCAGCGCCAGCGCAGGAGCGCCCCATGGCCGCGACTCTCCCACCCTGCCGGCACGAATTGGGGCCACCGCGGCCTTAAGCCGCGCCTACAGGCGGGAGTGGCCGTCGTGCGGCCTCAACCCAAGTATCCACCACCCCAGGGAGCGAAGCGTGCGTGCAGCTGGTCGGCATTCCGTAAACCGTAGCGCAGGCACAAGGCCAACAACGCCTTGGCCTTGAGCGGATCCAGCCAGCCGGCGTGAAGCAGGCCGCGCTTCAGCAGGTCAATTTCGCTGCCCGGATAACCGTAGGTGTCGCGCAACACCTCGCCGTAAGCTATGCGCGAAGCCAGCACCACCGGCATCCGCGAGGCCAGCTCCCCCAGGGCCTCGGCCAGGGGCGGACTGACGTGCCCGGCACCCGCACCGGCCATTACCAGGCCCGCGAAACCCTGCCCGGCCAAGGCCCGAACCAGCTCGGGCCCGTCCCCCAGGCTCATGGTGAGCAGCGCGACGGGCGCCTCGCGAATCTCATCGCAGGGCGGCAGGGGCGGCACCGACTCCGGGCGCAGCACGATCCGCACCCGCCCCTCGGCCACCCAGCCCAGCGGGCCGGCCAAGGGCGTATCGAAGGCACCCGGGTTGCTGGTGTGCGCCTTGCGCACAAAGCGGGCGGCATGAATCCGCTCGTTGAAGACCACCAGGCAACCCATGCCTCGCGCCTGCTCGCTGGCGGCGACCTGCACGGCGGCGAGCAGGTTCGCCGGCCCGTCGGCGCCACTCTGGACGGGGTTGCGCATGGCGCCGGTCACCACCACCGGCGCATCGAGCGCCAACAGCCGATCGAGTATGAAGGCGCTCTCCTCGATGCTGTCGGTGCCCTGGGTCACCACCACGCCACGCGCGCCCTCGGCCACTGCCCGCTCGATGGCCACGACCAGGGCCTCCAGATCCGCATAGCTCAGATGGGACCCGGGCAGTTGGCGAAAGGACCGCACCCGCAAGCGCGCGTGCTCCGCCAGCGCCGGCACAGCCTGCACCAGGCTCTCGCCGCTCAAGCTGGGAACGACGCCGGGGGCGTCCCCCGTGGTCATGGCGATGGTGCCGCCAAGGGCAAACAGGGCGATGTCGGGTTTTGGCTGTGGCATGGGTCTTTTCGCGGCCATGAGCCGCTCCTGCAGTCGCTGAAGAGGGATAAGGCTCCGACTATCTTAGTGCTTCGCAGGAGCTCTGTGGGGTTATAGACTAGCCGCAGAATTCAAGCAGGCGCGGGACAGGCATGCGAAGAAGCAAACCGCGGCTCTGGGTGGGCTGGCGTGAAGTCGTCGCCCTGCCCGGGCTGGGCATAGACGGTATCAAGGCCAAGGTGGACACCGGCGCCGCCACCTCCGCACTGCATGCGATTCACATCCGCCGCTTTACCGAGAACGGCCGGGCTCGGGTGAGCTTCGATGTGCACCCATTGCAGCGGCGCACCGATGTGACCGTGCACTGCGTGGCGGACCTGCACGACGAACGGATGGTCACCAGCTCCACGGGGCATCGGGAAAAACGCCTGGTCATCCGTACGCCCTTGCGCGTCGGCGACCAGAGCTGGCCGATCGAACTCACGCTCACCAACCGCGACAGCATGGGCTTTCGCATGTTGTTGGGGCGGCGGGCCATGCATCACCATATTCTTGTAGACCCGGGCGCCTCATACCTGGCCGGTGCCGCGGACAGCGGCGGCGCGCCGCCGGGCTTTGAGCACTAACCCACACCGGAGCCGTCATGGCTGAACCTCTGAACATTGTCATCCTCTCGCGCAACAGCAAGCTCTACTCCACGAGCCGCCTGGTAGAGGCCGCTCGCGAGCGCGGTCACGAGGTTCGGGTAATCGACCCGCTACGCTGTTACATGAACATCAGCTCCCACCGTCCGGAAATCCACTACAAGGGCGAGATGCTGGAGAAAGTGGATGCGGTGATCCCCCGCATCGGCGCCTCGATTACCTTTTACGGCACTGCCGTGGTCCGCCAGTTCGAGATGATGGGCACCTTCAGCCTGAATGAATCGGTGGCCATCAGCCGCTCCCGGGACAAGCTGCGCTCGCTGCAACTGCTCTCGCGCAAGGGCATCGGCCTGCCGGTGACCGGCTTCGGCTACTCGCCGGACGACAACCTGGACCTGATCAACCTGGTGGGCGGCGCGCCGCTGGTGATCAAGCTGCTGGAAGGCACCCAGGGCAAGGGCGTGGTGCTGGCCGAGACCAACAAGGCGGCCGAGAGCGTCATCGACGCCTTTCGCGGCCTGCGCGCCTACTTCCTCACCCAGGAGTTCATCAAGGAGGCCGGCGGTTCGGATATCCGCTGCTTCGTGGTGGGCGAGAAGGTGGTGGCGTCGATGATGCGCCAGGCCAAGGAAGGGGAGTTCCGCTCCAATGTGCACCGGGGCGGTGTCGCCCGAGCCATCAAGATCACTCCCGAGGAGCGCTCCACCGCGGTGCGCGCGGCCAAGATCCTGGGGCTGAACGTGGCGGGCGTGGACATCATGCGCTCCAACCATGGCCCGGTGGTGCTGGAGGTAAACTCCTCCCCGGGGCTGGAGGGCATAGAGACCTCCACCGGCAAGGACATCGCCGGCACCATCGTCGGCTTCATCGAGAAGAGCGGGCGGGCCGGGAAGACCCGCACCCGCGGTCGGGGCTGAAGGCCTCGGCCAGGTAATCGATCATCGCCCGCAGTTTCGCCGGCGGACGCGGGTCCGCCGGAAACAGCACATGCAGCCCCCCGAGATCGATCGGGGGCTGGTCCAGGTCCAGGGCCACCAGGGCTCCACTGGCCAAGGCCTCGTTGACGATGAAGGTGGGCTGATAGATCAGCCCCTGCCCGCCCAGCGCCGCCGCCAGCAGCGCATCACCGTTGTTGGCCTTCAGGCTCCCCCGCACCGGAACCTGCACCTCGCCCTGGCGACCGAAGAACCAGCTCCCCCGCCCCTGCAGGGGCGAGAGCGTGTAGCTCAGGCAGTCATGGGCGGCCAGCTCGGCCACCGTCCGCGGCGTGCCGTGGCGCGCCAGGTAGGACGGTGCGGCGCAGACCCGCATGGGGCAATCCCCCAGCCGGCGCGATGAAGCGCACCCCGAAGGAGAGTGGCAGATTCATGCGCAGGCGGCCCACGGCTTCGGTGCGCTGGGCCGCCACCGCGGAGTCCGCCTCGTCGAGATCCTGGAGGATGCGCTGGCAGGCCTCCAGATAGTCCCGACCGGCCTCGGTCAGCGTCAGTCGTCGGGTGGTTCGATGCAGCAGTTTCACGCCCAGCCGCGCCTCCAGGGCATCCATGTGCTTGGTGGCCATGGCCGGCGACATGCCCAGCGCGCGCCCGGCCGCCGACAGACTCCCCTGGGCCGCCGCCCGGCTGAAGACCCGCATTCCGGTCACACGATCCAGCATGCATCTAACACTCTGAGTTAAAGGTGTTCGATCAATATGCCATCTTATCCTCCTGTCGCAAGGAGGTTAGAGTGGACTCAATCGGCAACCCGGCCCCACACAGGCCGCAGGACATGGATCATGAGCCACGCAAACACGTCACCCGGCAACACCCCGCGCCAGCCCACGCTATTCATCCCCCACGGCGCGGGACCCTGCTTTTTCATGGATTGGAACCCGCCCGACACCTGGGACGGCATGGCACGCTTTCTCTCCGGGGTCGCCGACACGCTACCGGCCCGGCCGCGGGCGATCCTGATGGTCTCCGCCCACTGGCTGATGCCGTCGTTCAGCGTCACCGCCGGGGAACAACCGAAGCTGATCTACGACTACCACGGTTTTCCCAGCCACACCTACGCACTGAACTACCCGGCGCCCGGCGCACCGTCGCTCGCCACGCGGGTCCGGGCGCTTCTGTCCGAGGCCGGCCTGGACAGCCGCGAGGACGCCGAGCGAGGCTTCGATCACGGCATGTTCGTACCCTTGAAGCTGATGTTCCCGGCGGCCGACGTTCCGGTGGTGCAGCTGTCGCTGCGTGAAAATCTGGACCCCGCGGCCCACCTTGCCGCCGGGCGCGCCCTGGCGCCGCTGCGCGAGGAAGGCGTGCTGATCGTCGGCAGCGGCATGAGCTTTCACAATATGCGCGGCTACGGGGATGCCCACTTCACCGCCCCGTCGGAAGCCTTCGATGAGTGGTTGAGCGGGGCCGTGAGCGCCGACCCCGAGGCGCGCCATGCCGCCCTGTGCGACTGGGCCGATGCCCCCCATGCCAGAGAGTGTCACCCGCCAAGCCTGGAGGAACACCTGATCCCGTTGATGGTCGCCGCCGGCGCCGCCGGCACGGACCCCGGCCGCAAGGTGTACTCGGAGCAGGTATTAAAGACCCAGCTGTCCGCCTTCCGCTTCGGCTGAGGCGAGCAACCACGCAAGGAGATTGATGATACGGAGCGAACTGTCCGGAAAGCAGGCGCGTGGCTGGGGCCGTATCCCGTTCATCTCCAGCGAATCGGCGCTGAACATCCCGGCCGAGATGGTGCACTACGGCGTCAGCAAGGCGGCGCCGCAGGGCGTCTCGCGCGGACTGGCCAAGGTGCTGGCCGGCAGCGGCGTGACCGTGAACACCATCCTGCCCGGCCCCACCCGCACCGAAGGCGCGCAGGCCATGATGGCGAAACCGGCCGAGGAACGCGGCGTTTCGGTGGAGGAAATGGAGGCCCTGTTCCTGCAGGAGAACCGCCCGTCGACACTGCTGGGGCGCTTCGCCAGCCCCAAGGAAGTCGCCAGCCTCAGTGTGTATGCGGCCTCGCCCCAGGCCAGCGCCACCACCGGCGCCGCCCTGCGGGTGGAGGGTGGCATCGTCGAGAGCATCGCGTAGACCTGCAGGAGCGGCCATGAGCCGCTCCTGCAGATGAAATAGCGATGCTCAGCCTGGCCGCTCGCCGCGCAGAAACGCCAGAATGCTGGAAAAATCCTTGCCGCCCGCGCCCTGCTTGGCGTGGGTGAGGTACAGCTGGCGCACCAGCGCACCCAGCGGAATGCCGGTGGCACTGTTCAGGGCCGCGCCATTGGCCAGGCCCAGATCCTTGGCGATCAGGTCCACCGCGAAGCCGCCCTGGTAGTCACGACTCGCCGGCGCGTTCTCCATCACCCCGGGCCAGGGGTTGTAGACCTGCAGCGCCCAGTTGTTGCCGGAGCTCGCTTTCATGATCTCGGAGAGCACCGCCGGGTCCAGTCCGTTGGCCTCGCCCAGGCTCAGCGCCTCGGCGGTACCGGTCATGAGAATGCCGAGCAGCATGTTGTTGCACATCTTCGCCACCTGCCCCGCGCCGGCCCCACCGGCGTGGAACACGGCCTTGGCCATGGGCTCCAGGATAGCGCGCGCCCGCTCCAGGGTGGCTTCCTCGCCGCCGCAGATGAAGGTCAGGGTGCCGGCCGCCGCACCCGCCACACCGCCGGAGACCGGCGCGTCGATCATGGCCAGATCCCGCTCGACAGCGGCCGCGGCCACTTGGCGAGCGGTCTCGGCATCGATGGTGGAGCTGTCGATCACCAGCGTGCCCGGAGGCAGTCGCGCCAGCAGACCCCGCTCGCCCAGATAAAGACCCGCCACATGTCGGCCGGCGGGCAACATGGAGATCACCACCTCGGCGCCCACCACCGCCTCCTCGGCGGACGCCGCGCCGCGCCCGCCCGCGGCCGTGAATTTTTCCACCGCGGTCGCGGCCAGATCGAAGCCGCTCACCTCGTGCCCGGCTCGGACCAGGTTCGCCGCCATGGGCCCACCCATATTGCCCAGACCAATAAAGCCTATCTTCGCCATGTCTATCTTCCTCCGGGGTCTTGTACTTTTCAGCTCATGAAAAAGGCCCGCTGCGCGCGCAGACGGGCCCTTGTTCACGGCAAGGCCTCGGCGCGCCTTACTTCATGGTCGGCATGACGAACTCGCCGCCCTTGCGGATGCCCGTGGGCCAGCGCTGGGTGACGGTCTTCAGCTGGGTGTAGAAGCGCACGCCTTCCTCGCCATGGGCATTGAGCACGCCAAAGCGCGAGCGCTTCCAGCCGCCGAAGCTGTGGAAGGCCATGGGCACGGGAATCGGCACATTGATACCCACCATGCCCACCTGGATCTTCTTGGCGTACTGCCGCGCCGCATCGCCGTCCCGGGTGAAGATGGAGGTGCCGTTGCCGAACTCATGCGCGTTGATGATGCGGCAGGCCTCGTCGAAGTCGCCGGCGCGCACCACGCTCAGCACCGGGCCGAAGATTTCCTCGGCATGGATGCGCATCTTGTCGGTGACCCGGTCGAACAGGGTGCCGCCGAGGAAAAAGCCCTGGCCGTCATTATCGAAGCCGCGGCCGTCGACCACCAGCTCCGCGCCCTCCTGCTCGCCGATGTCGATGTAGGCGCGCACCTTGGCGGCGTGCTCGGCGGTGACCAGCGGGCCCATTTCCGGCTCGGGCCGGCTCATGCCGTCGCCGATCTTCAGCGCCTCCACCCGGGGCTTGAGGCGGCGGATCAGCTCATCGGCGGTTTCCTCGCCCACCGGCACGGCCACGGAAATGGCCATGCAGCGCTCGCCGGCGGAGCCGTAGGCGGCGCCCATCAGCGCATCCACCACCTGGTCCATGTCTGCATCGGGCATCACCACCATGTGATTCTTGGCGCCGCCCAGGGCCTGTACCCGCTTGCCGTTGGCCGAGCCGGTGGCATAGATGTACTCGGCGATGGGTGTGGAACCGACGAAGCTCACCGCCTGCACCCGCGGGTCTTCCAGCAACACGTCCACGGCTTCCTTGTCGCCCTGGAGCACATTGAATACGCCATCGGGCAGACCGGCCTCCTTCAGCAGCTCAGCCATGTACAGCGGCGCACTGGGATCCTTCTCCGAGGGCTTCAACACGAAGGTGTTGCCGCAGGCGATGGCGATGGGATACATCCACATGGGCACCATGGCCGGGAAGTTGAACGGGGTGATGCCCGCCACCACGCCCAGCGGCTCCATCAGGGAGAAGGAATCGACACCGCCGCCCACGTTCATGGAATGCTCGCCCTTCAGCAGGTGCGGAATGCCACAGGCGAATTCCACCACCTCCAGGCCGCGGGTCACTTCGCCCTTGGCATCGGAGAAGGTCTTGCCATGCTCCCGGGTGATCAGCTCGGCCATCTTGTCGAAGTTCTGCTCCACCAGGGCCTTGAAGCGAAACAGCACCCGCGCCCGGGTCAGCGGGGTGGTGTTGGCCCAACCCTCGAAGGCGGCGTCGGCGGCGGCAATGGCCGCGCGGGCCTCGTCGGCGCTGGCCAGCGCCACCTGAGCGCTCTGCGCACCGCTGGCCGGGTTGTACACCGGAGCCGTGCGACCGCTCTTGCCGGCCACCCGCTGACCGCCGATGTAATGATCGATTTGCTCGCCCGCCTGGAACGAGACTTCTTTTGCTACGGTGCTCATGAATGGGGCTCCTCCGTTGATGTACCTACAAAATATAGCCGCCCCCCGGCCGTCTTGGATTGACTAAACCACTGGATGGATGGACGATCTTGCGCAGCACGCGAGCCGCAGAGCAACAACTATGCAAACCCGCACCGGCCCCTCGGACTGGCCCCTGCCACCGGAAGGGGTGCGCTTCCTGGTCCCGACCTTCGTCCGCCAGGCCCTGGCCGAGCACCCGCTGAGCCGGGAGCTCTACCCCGCCGCCATCGGCTACTACCCCAGTGCAAAAGGCCACGCGGTGGCGCGGGCCGAGCATCACGACGATCTGCTGCTCTACTGCGCCGAGGGGGAAGGCGAGCTCTGCGCCGCCGGCCACTGCCACCGGGTACGGCGCGGCGACCTCATGCTGCTGCCCCGGGAGCTCACGCACCGCTACAGCGCATCGGAGGCCGATCCCTGGACGCTGTACTGGGTGCATTTCGACGGCCCGCTCAGCCCCGCCATCTGGGAGATGCTGCACTTCGACCCCCAGCGCCCGGTGCTCTCGCTGGGGCCGCTGACCAAGCTGGTGGCGGATTTCGAGATCCTGCTGGAGGTTCGCCAGACGGGTTACCAGGTGCCGCTTTTCGTGCATGCCGCCAATCATCTGCGGCAGATGCTCACCTATCTGGGCATCGTCGCCCGCAGCGCCCGACGCCAGGCCTCGGGGCTGGATCTGGACGAAATCCACGCGCTGATGCAGGAGAACCTGCACGGGCAGCTGGACCTGGCGCAGCTCGCCGCCCGGGTGAACCTTTCCAAGTACACGTTTTCCCGCAAGTACAAGCAGCTCACCGGCCGGCCGCCCATCCAGCACTTCATCCATCTGAAGATGGAACGGGCCTGTTATCTGCTGGATGTGAGCGAGAAGAACATCAGCCAGATCGCCGATGTGCTGGGCTACGAGGATCTTTATTATTTCTCGCGGCTGTTCCGCAAGGTCATCGGGGTGTCGCCCAGCCAGTATCGGGCGATGAAGCATGGCTAAGGGGGGATTTGACCGCGGAGGCGCAGAGGGCGCAGGGAAAGCCATTTTGATTTTCCCGCTCCGCGTCCTCTGCGCCTCCGCGGTCGCACGCCACGCTCAGAAGACCTGTTCGTAAAGCGCCATGATCTCGTCCACGCTGGGCACCCGCGGGTTGTTGCCCGGGGAACCCGAGGCCAGGGCCTGCTCGGCCATGGTGGGCAACAGGGAGAAGTAGCGGTCCTTGTCGATGCCGTAGTCTTTCGGCGTAGGCACCCGCAGATCCTGGTTCAACTGGCGCAGCTCGGCGAGCAACTTCTCCACCGCCACCGGGTCGCTGTCATCTTCGCCCGCCACACCCATGGCCCGGGCGCAGTCGGCGTAGCGATCCTCGGCGGCGGGCACCGAGAATTCTGTCACCGCCGGCAACAGCATGGCGTTGCTCAGGCCATGGGGTACGTGGAAGAAGGCGCCGATGGGCCGGCTCATGCCGTGTACCAGGCAGACCGAGGAATTGGAGAAGGCCATGCCGCCCTGGGTCGCACCCAGCATCATCGCCTCGCGAGCGGCGCGGTTGTCCGGCTCCCGGCAGGCGGTGCGGATATTGCCGGCAATGGCCCGCATGGCCGATTTGGCCACTTCGTCGGTGAAGGGGTTGCGTTTCTTGCTGACGTAGGCCTCGATGGCGTGGGTGAGGCTGTCCAGACCGGTATCGGCGGTCAGCCGCAGGGGCATGCTCATGGTCAGCTCGAAATCCACCAGCGCGGCCACCGGCACCAACCCGAGCCCCATGCAGAGCATCTTCTCGTCGGTGGCCTCATCGGTGATCACCGCCGCCCTGGTAACCTCGGACCCCGTGCCCGCCGTGGTGGGCATGGCGATCACCGGCAGGCCCGGCTCGCTCACATCGAAGGGCACCTTGTAATCTTTCATCTCGCCACCGTGGGCGCCGAGGATGGCAATCGCCTTGGCGGTGTCCATGGGGCTGCCGCCGCCCACCGCGATGAGGCTGTCGTGGTCGCCGGCCTGCAGCGCCCGCAGCCCCTGATCGATGCAGGCCACCGTCGGGTCCGGCACGGTCTCGGCGAATACGCCCGACTCGATGCCGGCCTCGGCCAGCATGGCCTGAACCTGGCGCACGGGGCCGTGCTCCAGCATGAACCCGTCGGTGACGATCAGCGGCCGCCCCACCCGCAACTGCTTCACCACGGCAGCCACCTGGCTGCTGGCGCCGGCGCCTACGTGCATGATGCGCGGCAAGAGAATCATCGCGGACATGGACACTCCTCCTCGTTCCTTTGTTCTAGAACCTATAGCAGCGATACGGCGCTCGGGATTGGCAAAACCGACCCGCGGATGGACAATCTTGCGCGCAGATTGAATGCCGCGCGCTTCGTTCCGATAATGGGTCGCTTACCCGTCTTCAAAGGCAGCAAGGAATCCATGGCCCAATACATCTACACCATGAACCGGGTCGGCAAGGTCGTGCCGCCCAAGCAGCACATCCTGCGCGACATTTCCCTGTCTTTCTTCCCCGGCGCCAAGATCGGCGTGCTGGGCCTGAACGGCTCGGGCAAGTCCACCCTGCTGCGCATCATGGCCGGGGTGGACACGGACATCGAGGGCGAGGCCCGCCCGCAACCGGGCACCCGGATCGGCTACCTGCCCCAGGAGCCGGAGCTGGACGAGAGCAAGGACGTGCGCGGCAACGTGGAAGAGGCGGTGGCCGAGACCAAGGCGCTGCTGGATCGCTTCAACGAGGTCTCCGCCCTGTTCGCCGAGCCGGACGCGGACTTCGAGGCCCTGATGGAAGAACAGGGCAAGCTGCAGGACAAGATCGACGCCGCCGGCGCCTGGGAACTGGACCGCAAGCTGGACCAGGCCGCCGAAGCCCTGCGCCTGCCCCCCTGGGATGCCGATGTGGCCACCCTCTCCGGCGGTGAGCGCCGCCGCGTGGCGCTGTGCAAGCTGCTGCTGGAAAACCCGGACATGCTGCTGCTGGACGAGCCTACCAACCACCTGGATGCGGAATCCGTGGCCTGGCTGGAGCGCTTCTTGAAGGAATTCCCGGGCACCGTGGTGGCGGTCACCCATGACCGCTACTTCCTGGACAATGTCGCCGGCTGGATCCTGGAGCTGGACCGCGGCCACGGCATCCCCTGGGAGGGCAACTACTCCTCCTGGCTGGAACAAAAGGACCAACGCCTGCAGCAGGAAGCCAAGCAGGAACAGGCCCGGCGCAAGACCATCGAGAAAGAGCTGGAGTGGGTGCGCTCCAACCCCAAGGGCCGCCAGGCCAAGAGCAAGGCGCGCCTGCGCCAGTTCGAGGAACTGCAGAGCCAGGACTTCCAGCAGCGCAACGAGACCCAGGAGCTGTACATTCCGCCGGGCCCGCGGCTGGGTGATCAGGTCATCGAGGCCGAGCAGGTGCGCAAGGCCTTCGGCGAGAAGCTGCTGTTCGACGACCTGAACTTCCAGATCCCCCCCGGCGCCATCGTCGGCATCATCGGTCCCAACGGCGCGGGCAAGACCACCTTGTTCCGCATGCTGGTGGGCGAGCAGCAGCCGGACGCGGGCGAGATCAAGCTCGGCCAGACGGTGCAGCTGTCCTACGTGGACCAGAGCCGGCAGAGCCTGGACGCGCAAAAGACCGTGTTCGAGGAGATCACCGACGGGCTGGACGTGGTGCAGGTGGGCCGCTGGGAGATGCCCAGCCGCGCCTACGTGGGCCGCTTCAACTTCAAGGGCTCGGACCAGCAGAAGTACATCGGCGATCTGTCCGGGGGCGAGCGCAACCGGGTACACCTGGCCAAGCTGCTCAAGAGCGGCGGCAACGTGCTGCTGCTGGACGAACCCACCAACGACCTGGACGTGGAGACCCTGCGCGCCCTGGAGGAAGGCCTGCTGACCTTCCCCGGCTGCGCCATCGTCATCTCCCATGACCGCTGGTTCCTGGACCGCATCGCCACCCACATCCTCGCCTTCGAGGGCGACAGCCAGGTCACCTGGTTCGAGGGTAACTACCAGGACTACGAGGCGGACCGTAAACGCCGTCTGGGCGACGATGCCTTGAACCCGCACCGGATCAAGTACCGCCGCTTGGCGGACTAACACCGTAGGAGCGGCTCAGGGCCGCGACTGCCTTTGGCCTGACAACAATCGCGGCCATGAGCCGCTCCTACACCAACATTCAGGACACCCCATGAGCCCGAGCCACGAACCGCGCGCCGCCACCCTGCTGATCCACTGCCCCGACCGCAGCGGGCTGGTGGGCGAGATCACCGGCTTCATCGCCCGCAACGGTGGCAACATCCTCGATCTGGATCAGCATGTGGATGCCGAAAAACAGGTGTTCTTCATGCGCGTGGTCTGGGACATCGAGCAATTCGACATTCCGGCCGAGCAGATCGCCAACCGCTTCGAATACGAGCTGGCACAGCCGCTGCAGATGCGCTGGCAGCTGCACTTCTCCAACGAGGTGCCGCGCATGGCGCTGTTCGTCTCGCGCCTCTCCCACTGCCTGTACGACATTCTCTCGCGCATCCAGGCGCGGGAGTGGCAGGTGGAGGTGCCGCTGATCATCAGCAATCATCAGGACCTGGCGCACATCGCCGAGCGCTTCGACATCCCCTACTACCACCTGCCCATCACGCCGGAGAACAAGCCCGAGCAGGAAGCCGCCCAGCTCGAGCTGCTGGCGCGCCATCAGGTGGACTTCGTGGTGCTCGCGCGCTACATGCAGATTCTCTCGCCGGAGTTCATCGCCCGGTACCCGGAGCGGATCATCAACATCCACCACTCCTTCCTGCCGGCGTTTGCCGGCGCGCGCCCCTACCACGCCGCCCATGCCCGGGGCGTGAAGATCATCGGCGCGACCAGCCACTACGTCACCAGCGAACTCGACGCCGGCCCCATCATCGCCCAGGACGTCGCCCATGTGAGCCATCGAGACGCCGTGGATGACCTGGTACGCAAGGGGCGGGATCTGGAAAAGCTGGTCCTGGCCCGGGCCATCTGGCACCACATCAAACGCAAGGTGCTCTGCTACGACAACCGCACCGTGGTGCTGGGCTGAGGCGGCACCACCGGCCGGGCCGATGCTTTACTTTTACGCGGCACAGCCCAAGACTGAGAGTGATCCCACTCACCATGGACCGAGGGCCGGACACCCGTGGACGTCTTGCGCATACTGCTGGCTATCATTCTCCCGCCGCTGGGAGTGTTTCTGCAGGTGGGCATCGGCCTGCACTTCTGGCTGAACATCCTGCTCACGATCCTGGGTTATATCCCCGGCATCATCCACGCCGTGTGGGTGATCCTGCGCAAGTAGCACCATGAGCGAAGCCCTGCACATCACTTGCCCGCACTGCGCCACCACCAACCGGCTCCCGGCCGAGCGCTCGGCCGCCTCCCCCCGCTGCGGGCGCTGCAAACGCCCCCTGTTCAGCGGCGAACCGGTAGAGCTCAACGAGGACACCCTGGCGAAGCATCTGCGGGGGAACGATATCCCCGTGCTGGTGGATTTCTGGGCCGCCTGGTGCGGCCCGTGCAAGATGATGGCGCCGATCTTCGCCCAGGCCGCCGCCCACTGGGAGCCGCGGCTGCGCTTCGCCAAACTCGACACCGAAGCCGCCCCCCAGGCGGCGGCCCGGTACGGCATCCGCAGTATCCCCACCCTTATCCTGTTCCGCCACGGGCGGGAAGTGGCGCGCCAGTCGGGCGCGCTGGACGCCACGGGGCTGGATCGCTGGCTGCACGGCCAGCTGCAATAAATCGATGCAAGCCGCCGCCGGCGGCCTTGTCAGGAGAGAGAAACACCATGAAGCACGCCCTGCGCACCCTGGCCTACAGCCTGTTGTTCGGCGCCCTGCTCGGCGCCTGTGCCACCTCCCCCACCGGCCGCTCCCAGTTGCAGCTCTTCGATGACGCGCAGATGGTGGAGATGGGGGCGACCGCCTTCCAGGAAATCCAGCAGCAGACACCCCGCAGCCAGGATGCCGCCGCGCAACGCTACGTGGACTGCGTGACCCGACACATCACCGACACCCTGCCCCCCGCGTACGCCCGCGACAACTGGGAAGTGGTGCTGTTCGAGGATGACAGCGCCAATGCCTTCGCCCTGCCCGGTGGCAAGATCGGCGTGAACACCGGTTTGCTGAAGGTCGCGAAGACCCCCGCCCAGCTGGCCACCGTCATCGGTCATGAAATCGGTCACGTCATCGCCGAACACGGCAACGAGCGCATGTCCACCACCTACGCCACCCAAGCCGGCCTGCAGGTCGCGCAAGTGCTCGCCGGCACCCAGGGCGGCGAGCAGCAGCAGATCGCCATGGCCGTGCTGGGGCTGGGCGCGCAGGTGGGCATTCTGCTCCCCTTCAGCCGCACCCAGGAAAGCGAAGCCGACCAGATCGGCCTGGACGCCATGGCGCGCGCCGGCTTCGACCCACGTGAATCGGTGCAGCTATGGCAGAACATGGCCCAGGCCGGTGGCGGCCAGGGGCCGGAGTTCCTGTCCACCCACCCGGGGCACGACACGCGCATAGAAGGCCTGCAGCGCCGCATGGAGCAGGCGCTGCCGCTGTATGAACAGGCCCGCAGCCAGGGGCGACGCCCCGGCTGCCGACTATAGCCTGCGCCCCCGGGACGGAGCCGCTCCCACACACAGAGCACACAGGCCGCGCAGACTCCCCCGGTGAATACCCATTGAAAACGGTTCATCGCGGGTTAGGGGGAAACCACCATTGCTTTGCCGATCCGGGCAGCATGAGAAGTCAGGCATGAGCGTCGGTGGCTGCCGCCGTGTCCGGGTGGCTGCTGCTCGATCCAGAGTGAAACAAAGAGAGACCACGCTTTCGCTTCGCGACATCGCGCCGGCGCGAGCGCATCTCTCCCCGCTTTCAGCGGTGGAGCTTGCGCCGACAGATGGGGTTCCGGGGTGGGTGCGGCCTGGGGCGGACGTCGATGCAGCCGAGCATCGCAGCCGGAAAGGGGAAAAGCGGGTTGCCTGTTTGAGCGTAGCGAGTTTGCAACCCGCCCCTTTCCGGCGAGAAGCGCAGGGGAGCCCGGCGCAGCCGGGCCAAATCGTGGGCCGCCCCAGGCCGCACCCACCCCGGGACCGGCACCTACTCCATAAGGCTAGTCACAGGGCCGATTCCCTATGCCGCCATTTTCCCGCTTAAACGCGATGAACCTAAAAAACGGGCGTGCCGGCATAGACCGGCACGCCCGTTTTTTTGCGCTGCCGCCGCGCGAAGGCGGCGGCTGTGCCCGCACATCAGCCCTTGGCGGCGGCCAGGGCCTGCTCCACGTCCGCCAGGATATCGTCCACGTGCTCGATGCCCAGGGACAGACGGGTCATGTCGGGGCTGACACCGGCGGAGGCCAGCTCCTCCTCGTTGAGCTGACGGTGCGTGGTGCTCGCCGGGTGGCAGGCCAGGGACTTGGCATCACCGATGTTCACCAGGCGAGTCAGCAGCTGCAGCGCGTCGATGAACTTCGCACCCGCTTCCACGCCGCCCTCGATGCCGAAGGTGACGATGCCCGAGGCGCGGCCATTCATGTACTTCTGAGCCAGCGCATGTTCCGGGCTGCTCTTCAGACCCGCGTAGCGCACCCACTTCACCTGCGGGTGGCTTTCCAGATACTCGGCCACTTTCTGCGCATTCTCGCAGATCCGGTCCATGCGCAGCGGCAGCGTCTCGATGCCCTGCAGGATCTGGAAGGCGCTGAGGGGTGACAGCGCCGCCCCCATATTCCGCAGCGGCACGACCCGACAACGGGCGATATAGGCCGCCGCGCCCAGCGCCTCGGTGTACACCACGCCATGGTAGGACGGGTCCGGCTCCACCATCATCGGGAAGCGATCACCGTGCTCGGCCCAGGGGAACTTGCCGGAATCGACGATGACACCGCCCACCGTGGTGCCGTGGCCGCCCAGGTACTTGGTCAGGCTGTGCACCACAATGTCGGCGCCGTGCTCGATGGGCCGCCACAGGTAAGGGCTGGGCACAGTGTTATCCACGATCAGCGGCAGGCCGTGGGCGTGGGCGATCTGTGCCAGGCGCTCCACATCGATGATATTGCCCAGCGGGTTGCCCACGCTCTCGCAGAAGATCGCGCGGGTCTTGCCGTCGATCAGGCTCTCGATGCGCTGGTAGTCATCGGCGGCGGCGAAGCGCACATCGATGCCCAGGGTGGGCATGGTGTGGGCAAACAGGTTGTAGGTGCCGCCGTAGAGCTGGCTGGTGCTGACGATGTTGTCGCCGGTACGGCTGATGCACTGGATGGCGTAGGTGATGGCCGCCATGCCGGAAGCCAAGGCCAGACCGCCGATGCCGCCTTCCATCTCCGCCACCCGCTGTTCCAGCACCGCATTGGTGGGATTCGTGATGCGGGTATAGATATTGCCTTCCACCTTCAGGTCGAACAGGTCCGCCCCGTGCTGGGTGCTGTCGAAGGCGTAGGACGTGGTCTGGTAGATGGGCACCGCCACCGCCTTGGTGGTGGGGTCGGGCTTGTAGCCGCCGTGAACTGCGATGGTTTCGATCTTCAAGGCCTGTTCCCTCTTGTCATTGCCTGGGTCCCGCTTTATGGGGTTCGCGCGACCACAGCCTACCGCCGACCAGGCCGCCGACAAAGAGCCAAACGGTAATTTGGATATAGCTGGCGGGTCGTAGATATAAAAAGGACCGGCGCGGCAATCAGGGGGAAGGGTGGCGCCGGCCGGTCGTAGGGAACTGGCGCGGTGGCACGACGGCAAGGCCCCATTCAGAGTGCCTCAAGCCGGCAGACCAGACCGCAGGCCATTTATGCCACGGTTATTCCACGACTTCGCCAGCCTCCTCGGCGGTCTCGTCCAGGTTCTCACCGGCCTGCTCCATGGGGCCTTCGTTGTCACAGCCGAGCAGAAGCAGCGGCAGACTGAAAAGGATCAGCGCGATGAATTTGCGCACGGAACACCTCCTTGTGCCTTTATTGAAGATTGATGACCTTGGAAGCAAGGTTGCTCTTGGCTCCTAGAGCAGATTGGGACCACACTGTAGGAAAGCAAGCAACCCCTGACCCAAGGAGCACGCATGCCTTTCCAGCTGCCTCGCCGCCTGCGGAACCAGGATGGCGAAACCCGCCGTCTGGGCATCGAACTGGAATTCGCGGGGGTGGACCTGAACAGTGCCTGCGAAGCGGTGATCGATTGCTACGGCGGCACCGAGGAACGCGAGAACCGCTTCCTGCGCAAGATCCGCGGTGCCCGCTGGGGGGATTTCACGGTGGAGATCGACGCCGCGCTGCTCAAGGACCGGGGCTACGAGCGATTTCTGCAGCGCCTGGGGGTGAACCTGAACGAAGACAACCGGCGCAACCGCCTGGAGGACAGCCTGGAACGGCTGGCCGCCACCGTGGTGCCCTACGAGATCGCCTCGCCACCCATCCCCTTGGACGAGGTCGAGGCCATCGAACAACTGCGCGAGCGACTGCGCGAACGCCACGCCCTGGGCACCAGCGCCTCGCCCCTGTACGCCTTCGGCCTGCACCTCAACCCGGAACTGCCGGACCTGGCAACCGAGACCATCCTCGGCTATCTGCGGGCCTTCTTCCTGCTGCTGGACTGGATCCACGAGCGCGGCGACACCGATGTCTCGCGACGCTATTTCACCCCCTACATCAAACCCTTCCCCGACGATTACCAGCGCATGGTGGTGGACCCGGACTACCGACCCAACCAGCGTCGGCTGATCAACGACTACCTGGAATCCAACCCCACCCGCAACCGGCCCCTGGATCTGCTGCCCCTGTTCCGGCTGCTGGACGAGGAACGCCTGGTGGGGGCCATCGACAATATGGCCCAGGTGAAGGCCCGGCCCACCTTCCATTACCGCCTGCCCAATTGCCGCATCGACGATGCCAATTGGAGCATCGGCTTCGAGTGGAACGGTTGGGCGGCGGTGGAGGCGCTGGCCGATGCCCCGGAACTTCTGCAGGCCATGAGCCGCGCGTATCTGGAGCGCCGCCGGGAACCCTTCGCGGGGCACGACGAGAACTGGGCCGCAGAGACTCCTGCATGGCTGGAAAAGCTCGACCACTGATCGGAGTCACGGGTCCGGATCGCGGCGGCGCGGTGGCCTGGTGGTTCACCCGCCGCGCCCTGCGCCGCGCCGGCGCCCGCGCCTGCCGTATCACCCCGTCGCGCCCCCCGCGCGACCTGGCGCGGCTGGATGGCCTGATCGTGGGCGGCGGCGCCGATGTGGCGCCGGAGCTCTATGGCGCCGAAGCCGCGGAATTGGGAGAGTTCCGCCGCCGTGAGCCTTCCCGCTGGCGCTATCTCCTCGGGCTGCTGCTGTTCCCGCTGATCTTCCTGCTGCGCAAGCTCTTCTCTCTGCCCCGCCACCAGGGCCGGGACGCGGCCCGAGACGAGCTGGAGAGCTCATTGATCGACCAGGCCCTGCACCGCGGTCTGCCCATACTCGGTATCTGTCGTGGCCTGCAGCTGCTGAACGTGCGCAGTGGCGGCACTTTGCATCAGGATCTATCGGACTTCTACGAGGAAATCCCCCAGGCTCACACCGTCTGGCCCGCCAAGCCCATCGTGGTGGAGCCGGGCAGCCACCTGGCGGCGATCCTCGGCACCAGCGACTGTCTGGTGAACTCCCTGCACCGCCAGGGCATAGATCGACTGGGGAAGGACATGCGTGTGGTGGCATGGGAGCACAGCGGCGTCATCCAGGCCATCGAGCACAGTCACCACCCTTTTGTGCTGGGCGTGCAGTGGCATCCGGAATATTTGCCCCAACAAGAGAGTCAGCAGCGGCTGTTCGCCGCGCTGGTGCGCGCAGCGAATACTTAAAGAAGGCACCGCTCCCCCCCTCGGCCTGGGCGGCGAACTCGCCAGACGGCCAGAGGCCCCGGGGGAATCTATCAGCGCCCCTTGAAAATATAGAACCAGCGCCAATTTAGCCGAGCCTGCCGCACTGCCGTATACTTAGCTGTTCACTCACGCCCGGAGACCTCGACACCGCCATGAGCGATCGCCTGTACCGCCTGCAAGACGCTGCCACCCGCCGTATCCTGGTGCTGGATTCCGGCATGGGCACCATGATCCAGTCCTACCCGCTGGACGAGGCGGACTTCCGCGGCGAGCGCTTCAAGGACCACCCCTGCGATATCAAGGGCAACAACGATCTGCTGGTGCTGACTCGCCCCGACATCATCCGCGAGATCCACTGGCAGAACCTGGAAGCCGGCGCGGACATCCTGGAGACCAACACCTTCAGCTCCACCACCATCGCCCAGGCGGACTATCAGCTGGAGGCCCTGGCCCATGAGCTGAACGTGGAGGCCGCTCGCATCGCCCGGGCCGCCGCCGACGAAATGACCGCCCGCACCCCCGATCGCCCCCGTCTGGTGGCCGGCGCGCTGGGGCCGACCAACCGCACTGCCTCCCTCTCCCCGGACGTGAACAACCCGGGCTTTCGCAACATCAGCTTCGACGAACTCAAGACCGCTTACATGCAGGCGGCCCACGGCCTGATCGAGGGTGGCGCGGACCTGCTCCTGATCGAAACCGTCTTCGACACCCTGAACGCCAAGGCGGCGATCGTCGCCTGCCAGGAAGTGTTCGAGGAACTGGGGCGCGAGTACCCCATCATGATCTCCGGGACCATCACCGACGCCTCGGGCCGCACCCTCTCCGGCCAGACCACCGAGGCCTTCTGGAACTCCGTGCGCCACGCACGCCCCTGGTCCGTGGGGCTCAACTGCGCCCTGGGCGCGGAGCAAATGCGCCCCTTCGTGCAGGAGATCAGCCGCGTGGCCGACGCCCGGGTATGCATCTACCCCAACGCCGGCCTGCCCAACGAGATGGGCGAGTATGACCAGTCGCCCGAACACATGGCAAAGCTGGTGCGCGAATTCGCCGAGAGCGGTTTCGTCAACATCATCGGCGGCTGCTGCGGTACCACGCCCGAGCACGTGGCGGCCATGGCGGAGGCCGTGGCCGATCTCACGCCCCGCGCCATCCCCGAACTGCCCCGGGAGATGCGCCTGTCGGGCCTGGAGGCCTTCAACATCGGCGCCGACTCGCTGTTCGTGAACATCGGCGAGCGCACCAACGTCACCGGCTCCGCGCGCTTCAAGCGCCTGATCAAGGAAGACGACTTCGACACCGCCCTGGAGGTGGCCCGGGAGCAGGTGGAGAACGGTGCCCAGGTGATCGACATCAACATGGACGAGGGCATGCTGGACTCGAAAGAGGCCATGGTGCGCTTTCTCCACCTGATCGCCGCCGAGCCGGACATTGCCCGAGTGCCCATCATGCTCGACTCCTCCAAGTGGGAGATCATCGAGGCGGGCCTGAAGTGCATCCAGGGCAAGGGCATCGTCAACTCCATCTCCATGAAGGAGGGCGAGGCCGCCTTCATGGAGCAGGCCCGGCTGGTGAAGCGCTACGGTGCGGCCGCCGTGGTCATGGCCTTCGACGAGCAGGGCCAGGCGGACACCCTGCAGCGCCGCGTGGACATCTGCAGCCGGGCCTACGAACTGCTGGTCCACGAGGTGGGCTTCGACCCGGCGGACATCATCTTCGACCCCAATATCTTCGCCGTGGCCACCGGCATCGAGGAGCACGACCGCTACGCCGTCGACTTCATAGAGGCGGTGCGCATCCTCAAGGAGAAGCTGCCCCATGCACGCATTTCCGGCGGGCTGTCCAATCTGTCCTTCTCCTTCCGCGGCAACAACCCGGTGCGCGAGGCCATGCACTCGGTGTTCCTCTACCACGCCATCCAGGCGGGGCTGGACATGGCCATCGTCAACGCCGGGCAACTGGAGGTCTACGAGGAGATCGACCCGGAGCTGCGGGAGCGCTGCGAGGACGTGATCCTCGCCCGCCGCCCGGACGCCACCGAGCGGCTGCTGGAGTTCGCCGAAACCGTGAAGAACGGCGGCGCCCGGGAGCGCAAGCAGGACCTGGCCTGGCGCGAGCTGCCCGTGGCCAAGCGCATGGAGCACGCCCTGGTGAAGGGCATCGCCGATTTCATCGAGGAAGACACCGAAGAGGCCCGACAGCAGGCCGAGCGCCCCATCCACGTGATCGAAGGCCCCTTGATGGACGGCATGAACGTGGTGGGCGATCTGTTCGGCGCCGGCAAGATGTTCCTGCCCCAGGTGGTCAAATCCGCCCGGGTAATGAAGAAGGCCGTGGCCTACCTGCTGCCCTACATCGAGGCCGAGAAGGACACCAGCGCCCGGGCCAAGGGCAAGGTGGTGCTGGCCACGGTCAAGGGCGATGTGCACGACATCGGCAAGAACATCGTCGGCGTGGTGCTCCAGTGCAACAACTACGAAGTAGTGGATCTGGGGGTGATGGTGCCCGCCCAGAAAATCCTCGACACCGCGCGGGAGGAAGGTTGCGACATCATCGGGCTGTCCGGCCTGATCACCCCCTCGCTGGAGGAAATGGCCAATGTGGCGAAGGAGATGCAGCGCCAGGGCTTCGAGCACCCGCTGCTGATCGGCGGCGCGACCACCTCCCGGGTGCATACCGCGGTGAAGATCGCCCCGCATTACCAGGGGGACGTGATCTATGTGAAGGATGCCTCCCGCGCCGTGGGCGTGGTGTCCAACCTGATCAGCGACACCCTCTACGAGGACTATGCCGCGGGCATCCGCGCCGAGTACCAGAAAGTGCGCGAACAGCACGCCGCGCGTCAGAAGAAGGCCAAGTGGATTTCCCTGGACGCCGCCCGCGAGAACCGCACCCCCATCGACTGGTCCGACTACCAGCCGGTGCGGCCCGCCCAACTGGGCGTGCAGGTGCTGGATGACTTCCCGCTGGAGGAACTGGTCGAGCGCATCGACTGGTCGCCCTTCTTCCACGCCTGGGAGATGCCCGGCAGCTACCCGAAGATTCTGGTGGACACCCACAAGGGTGCGGAAGCACGCAAGCTGTTCGATGACGCCCAGGCCCTGTTGCGGCGGATCGTCGACGAGAAATGGCTCACCGCCCGGGGCGTGTTCGGCCTGTTCCCGGCCAACGCCGTGGGGGACGATACCGAGCTTTACACCGACGAGACGCGCACCGAGGTGCTGACCACCCTGCACCACCTGCGCCAGCAGGCGGAAAAACCTCGCAACAAGCCCAACCAGTCACTCGCCGACTTCGTCGCCCCGAAGGAGAGCGGCCTGGCCGACTACATGGGCGCCTTCGCGGTGACCGCGGGCATCGGCATCGAAGAGAAGCTGGCGGAGTTCGAGGCCGACCACGACGACTACAACGCCATCCTGCTGAAGGCCCTGGCCGACCGCCTGGCCGAAGCCTTCGCCGAGCGCCTGCACGAACGGGTGCGCAAGCAATACTGGGGCTACGCCGCCGATGAGCAGCTGGAGAACGATGCGCTGATCCGCGAGGAATACCGCGGCATACGCCCGGCCCCCGGCTACCCCGCCTGCCCGGACCACACCGAGAAGGCGCTGCTGTGGGAATTGCTGGACGTGGAACGCCGTGCCGGCATCACCCTCAGCCACGGCTACGCCATGGTGCCCACGGCCGCGGTCTCCGGCTGGTACATGGGCCACCCGGACTCGCGCTACTTCGGTATCGGCAGGATTTACCGCGACCAAGTGGACGACTATGCCGCGCGCAAGGGCTGGAGCCTGGCGGAAGCCGAGCAGGCGCTGGCCCCGGTGCTGGGGTACGAACCGGAAAACTGAGCGGCGAATGAGCGACGGCAGGCCGGGCCAATCCGCCCGGCCGATGGCGCCTAATCTCCAAACCGTCCGCTCGCCATCACCACCGGCGCACAGCCCCAATCCGCCGACATCTCCCCCCGGGCGATGTACCGGTGCATGGACGAATACCGCCAGTCCACCGCCCGCGCGACCAGACCATGCTTCACCGGGTTGTAATGGATGTAGTCCACATGCCGCGCCAGGTCATGCGCGTTGCGGATGCAATGCTCCCAACACCGCCGCTGCCAGGGGCTGCCCGGCAGCTTCAGGCGCCGACTGAAACCCGCCTTGATCGCCCGCCAGCGCTCGGGATAGTCCGCATCGCCCACCGGCAACCGCCAGACCATGTGCAGATGTTCCGGCATTACCACGGCCGCCAGGATATGGAAGGGCCGCGCCTGCCGCACTTGGGAGATCAACTCCCGCAGCAAGGCCACCTCCCGTATCAGCAGGTCCGAGCGCCGATCCTGCAGTGTGAGCGTGAAGAAGTAGGTGCCGCCGGGTACCCGTGTGTGACGATAATTGACCATTCACGCTCCCTTGGTGGATTCGCTTGTTCTTCGACCACTGGTTATCCAACCAGTTCTGGTCCGAATCCACGCAATTCAAGGGCGTGCCGAGCGGGGCATTGCCCGCGGCACTGCGCGGCCTGTTAAACTTCGTCCTTGTGTCAAAACAAACCTGAAGCGTTCGCAGAGGATCCGACCCCATGCCCGCCTACCGCTCACGCACCTCCACCTTCGGCCGTAACATGGCCGGCGCCCGCGCCCTGTGGCGCGCCACCGGCATGAAGGACGAGGATTTCAGCAAGCCCATCATCGCGGTGGCCAACTCCTTCACCCAGTTCGTGCCCGGACACGTACACCTGAAGGATCTGGGCCAGCTGGTAATCGAGGAGATCGAGAAAGCCGGCGGCGTGGGCAAGGAGTTCGATACCATCGCGGTGGACGACGGCATCGCCATGGGCCACGACGGCATGCTCTACTCCCTGCCCTCCCGGGAGCTGATCGCCGACTCCGTGGAGTACATGGTCAACGCCCACTGCGCCGATGCGCTGGTGTGCATCTCCAACTGCGACAAGATCACCCCGGGCATGCTGCTGGCCGCGCTGCGGCTGAACATCCCCGTGGTGTTCGTCTCCGGCGGCCCCATGGAAGCCGGCAAGACGAAGCTCGCCGGCAAGGACGTGTTCCTGGACCTGGTGGATGCCATGGTGGCCGCCGCCGACCCCACGGTCTCCGATAAGGAGGTGGAACAGGTGGAACGCTCCGCCTGCCCCACCTGCGGCTCCTGCTCGGGCATGTTCACCGCCAACTCCATGAACTGCCTGACCGAGGCGCTGGGCCTGTCCCTGCCGGGCAACGGCTCGCTGCTGGCCACCCATGCCGATCGCGAACAGCTGTTCCGCCGCGCCGGGCGCACCATCGTCGAACTGGCCCAGCGCTACTACCGGGATGACGACGAGCGCGCCCTGCCTCGCAACATCGCCAGCCGCGCCGCCTTCGAGAACGCCATGAGCCTGGACATCGCCATGGGCGGCTCCAGCAACACCGTGCTGCATCTGCTCGCCGCCGCCCGGGAGGGCGAGGTGGATTTCGACATGAGCGACATCGACCGCCTCTCCCGCCGCGTGCCCACCCTGTGCAAGGTCGCCCCCGCCGTGGCCCATTACCACATGGAAGACGTACACCGGGCCGGTGGCATCATGGGCATCCTGGGTGAGCTGGACCGGGGCGGGCTGCTGGATACCAGCCTGCCCACCGTGCACAGCGCCACCCTGAAAGAAGCGCTGGATCAGTGGGATGTGATGCGCACCGACGACGAGGCGGTGCACCGGTTCTATCAGGCCGGCCCCGCCGGCATTCCCACCCAGCAGGCCTTCAGCCAATCCACCCGCTACCCGAGCCTGGACAACGATCGGGCCGGCGGCTGCATTCGCACCGTGGAGAACGCCTACAGCCAGGACGGCGGGCTTGCCGTGCTCTACGGCAACCTGGCCGAGGACGGCTGCATCGTGAAGACCGCCGGGGTGGACGAGAGCATCCTCAAATTCGAGGGCCCGGCGGTGATCTTCGAGAGCCAGGACAGCGCCGTGGAGGGCATTCTGGGTGATCAGGTGCAGGCCGGCGATGTGGTCATCATCCGCTACGAGGGCCCCAAGGGCGGCCCCGGCATGCAGGAGATGCTCTATCCCACCAGTTACCTGAAATCAAAGGGCCTGGGCAAGGACTGCGCGCTGATCACCGACGGGCGCTTCTCCGGCGGCACCTCGGGGCTGTCCATCGGCCACGTCTCGCCGGAGGCCGCGGCCGGCGGCGATATCGCGCTGATCGAGCCGGGTGACACCATCCGCATCGACATCCCCAACCGCCGCATCGAGATCGCGGTGGACGAGGCGGAACTGCAGCGGCGTCGGGAAGCGATGGAGGCGAAAGGGGCGGATGCCTGGAAGCCGAGCATCCAGCGGACGCGAAAGGTGAGCACGGCGCTCAAGGTGTACGCCAAGTTCGCCACCAGTGCCGACAAGGGCGCGGTGCGCGACCTGGAGATGCTGGACTAACGGCCTGGGGCCGCGGGATCCACGATTCCGCTGCTCAGCACGGCGGCGACCGGGTGGGGCGACTCCGGCCCCACCCGGTCGCCCGGCCAGAGCCGAAGGCGGGAAGCCGCCGCCCCCCACCAACCTGGCCGTCGCGCTCAGGCCCGGCCGGCACCGAAATCATTGGGCGAGTGGAAATACTCGCTGTTGCGGGCGAAATCGTCCACCAGCTTGCGCAGGTCCGCCAGACGCAGCTCGCCGGTGCGTATGGACGCGCAATCCTCGCAAGCCGGATCGTCGCAGGGCTGGCGGGTGTAGAGCCAATACTGCACGGCCCCGGCCAGGATGCCGTCGGCGATGTCCCACAGATCCGCCTGCTCATCGGCATCGGCCATCTGGTTGCCCAGCTCCACGGTCTGCTGCGCCGCCGCGTCGTATACAGCCTGATGATCGTCGCTCATATACCCAGTTCTCCGACCCGGTTCCAAGGCCGGGCATTCTAGTCACCCTGGCCGAAACATGCCATGCGCAGCTCCTCGCGCAGCGCGTCCAGCACGCCCCGCCGTCCGGGCAGCCCCAGGGCCTGCGCCACGTCCTCCCAGGGGCGCCCCTGCAGCAGTTTCATCACCACCGCCTCGGCCTCTCCCCGTGAGCCTTGGCTCAAGGCCCGCAGCGCACAGCGGCGCAGGGAGCCCGGCACATCCTCATAGGCCCGGCGTTGCGCCAGAAAGGCCTGCAATTGCGCTCGGTCATGCGTATCGGCCGGCGGGCTCTCCAGCCCGTAGAGCAGCTCCCTGGCGATAGCCGGCTCCAGTTCGCGCAGCACGTCTCCAAGCTGCGTGGGCAGCTGCGCGGCCAGGTATCCGCGCGCCTGGGCCGCGAGCCGCTCACCCGCCGCGCTGAGTCCCCGCAGCACCATCACCGAATGCGCGCCGCTGCTGGCCGCGCGCTTCACCCCCACCCGCACCGGATACAAGGCCTGACGCCGCCAGAAACGCAGCAGCGGCGCGGTGGCGCCGAAGCTGGAGGCGAGCATATCGAACCCCTGGGCCGCCAGCGCCCGGGGCAAGGCTGCGAGCAGGGCGCTGCCCAATCCCTGCCCCTGCAGGTCCGGATGCACCGCAATGCGGATGATGCGCGCGGTACGCAGTCGAGCGCCCTCGGCCAGATCCAGATGTGCCGCCAGGGACTGCGCCACCAGGTGCCCCTGGGGCCGGCGCCGGTTGGCCAGCACCTCGGGCACCAGATTCTCGGGCAGGTCACCTTCGGCGGCGACCAGCGCGGTGCCCAGCAGCACTTCCTCTTGGCGCAGCACGTAGACGCTCAGATTCGGGCCGTCCAGCAGGTGGCGCAGATCGAAGGGCCGGGTACGGTAATGGGCCTGCACCAGCAGGCCGAACAAGCCGCTCAGCGAGGCTTCATCAGCGAGCAGCGCATCCCGGTCCAGCCGCTCCACCCGCATCCGCTCGGAGTCCGGCGTCTTCGCGGGCGGGGGCTCCGCCGCCAGCAGCAATGCCTGCGAGGTGAAGGCTTCCAGCGGGTCACCGGGTGCCCAGCGCACCGGCGTCTCCAGACGCCGTTCTCGCCAATCCCGGGCCAGCCGTTGCAGCGCGGGCTTGAAGCGCAGTTCGAAACCACGCCCCGTGCCCTCGTAACCGTGCACCGTGCTGGCGAAGGCCAGCCGCGGATAATACTCCAGCAAGGCCAGCAGGGTCGGCTCGGGCAGGCTGGCAGCCTCGTCCACCAGCAGCAGGTCCGCCGGCGGGGTCTCGCGGACCATGGCATCTGCCGCGGCGTAGCGCAGCTCCCGCCCCTGCCACTGCAGCAGGCCACGACGACACTGGGCGCCCGGCAGGCCTTGCGCGGCATGCCGGAACACCGCATCCACCGCATTGATGCGTGGGCCGCTGACCAGGATGCGCTCCACCCCGGTTCGCAGCAACTCCGCCGCCGCAATGCCGAAGGCCGCGGACTTTCCCCGCCCCCGATCGGCCAACAGCACCAGTGGCCGCCGCGCGCGGCCACGGCACACCGCCAGCAGGGCTTCCACGGCCTGCCACTGGTCCGGCGTCCGGCAGGCGGCGGCCCAGGGCTCGACGCTCCCTGCAAGCACGGCTTCTGGCCGCAATGGGGCTGGTTCCAACACTGATCGGGATAAAGGCATTCGCGGCCAGGCACCGCGCCTGCGGGGGGGATCGCCGGGCGGCTTGGGGTGCGCCACAGGCTTGTCCTGCTCTATCACCAGGACATGGGGGTCTTCCCGTATCACTCGTACCAGCCGCGCCACGAAACGCCCGGCCAGTTGCTCGGGCCGCCAGGGCAGCACCGCCAGGCGGGCACGATCGGGGTCGGGGTACTCCGGCCAGGCGGCCAGCGGCGGGCAGAGCAGGATCAACAAACCACCGGCGCTCAGCGCGCCACTGAGCAGGCCGAAGGCATCCGGATCGAAGCCCGCCCAGGCATCGAAAACCAGCCCGCCGAGCTCGCGCCCCAGCTCCCCGTGCGCCTGCTCTCGAGACAGGCGCAGGGCCTCGGGCCCCTGGTCACTGAGCCAGGGGGCGTCCTCGATCCCGGCCGTTGCCAGGGCGCGCTCCGCGGCTGCCTGACCCCAGCCGCGCTCGCCCGCCAGCACCAGCAGTCGACGCTGCCCCGCGGCCAAGGCCTGCTCACGCAGACGCCGCACCGCGAGGCTAAACTGTTCCGAGGGTGCTGTGTTCATCTTGCCGGCCAGTATAGTGCCCCGCCCACAAAGCAAAACGGCGCCCGCGGGCGCCGTTTCTCAAACCGATGGCCCGAGGGCTCAGGCCCGCGGCAGGAAGGGGAAGCTCAGCCCCGCCATCTTCTGCATGGTGCGCACCACCTGGCAGCTGTAGCCCATCTCGTTGTCGTACCAGACGTAGAGCACACAGCTGTTGCCGTTGGCGATGGTGGAGGAGGAATCCACCACGCCGGCGTGTCGCGAGCCCACCAGGTCGGTGGAGACGATCTCGGTGGAGGCGGTGTAGTCGATCTGCTCGGAGAGCTGCGAGTACAGCGCCATTTCCCGCAGGTAGGCGTTGAGTTCCTCGACCGTGGCGTTCTTGTCCAGGTTCAGGTTCAGTACCGCCAGCGAGACGTTGGGGGTGGGCACGCGGATGGCGTTGCCGGTGAGCTTGCCCTTGAGCTCGGGCAGAGCCTTGGCCACGGCCTTGGCGGCACCGGTCTCGGTCATCACCATGTTCAGCGCCGCGCTGCGGCCGCGCCGGGCGCCGTTGTGGTAGTTGTCGATCAGGTTCTGATCGTTGGTGTAGGAGTGCACCGTTTCCACGTGGCCGCTTTGCACGCCGTACTTGTCGTGCAGCGCCTTGAGCACCGGCGTGATGGCGTTGGTGGTGCAGCTGGCCGCGGAGATCAGCGTGTCGTCCGGGCCGATGACATCGTCATTGACGCCGAACACCACGTTCTTCATCTCGCCCTTGCCGGGGGCGGTGAGCAGCACCTTGGACACACCCTTGCTCTTGAGATGCAGGCCCAGGCCTTCCTCGTCACGCCACTTGCCGGTGTTGTCCACCACGATGGCGTTCTTGATCCCGTACTCGGTGTAGTCCACCTGGTCCGGGGAGTCGGCGTAGATCACCTTGATGTAGTTGCCGTTGGCAACGATGGCGCTCTCGTCTTCCTCGACCCAGATGGAGCCGTTGAAGGGGCCGTGCACGGAGTCGCGGCGCAGCAGGCTGGCACGCTTGTGAATGTCGTCGCCCTTCTTGCCGCGGACCACGATGGCGCGCAGGCGCATCTTGTTGCCGGCGCCGGTGCGCTCGATCAGCAGACGGGCCAGCAGGCGGCCGATGCGGCCGAAGCCGTAGAGCACCACGTCCTGGGGTTCGGCCAGGGGCTGACCGTCGCGGCCGACGATCTCGGCCAGCTCGCCGCGCAGGTACGCATCCAGCGCCGGCTTGTCGCCTTCGAGCTTGAGGTAATTGGCGGTGAGGCGGCCCAGGTCAACGCGGGCCGGACCCAGTTCCAGCGCAGCCATGGCCTCCAGCACCGGGAAGCTGTCACGGATGTCCAGCATCTTGCGCTCGTACTGCTTGACGAAGCGATGGGCCTTGAGGATATCCACGGTGGAGGCATTGTTCAGCGGCCGGCCATACATCTTCATGACGATGCCCCGGTCGCGGTAGAGCTTGCCCAGCAAGGGCAGCATGCGCTCGGCGAGCTCCTGCTGCTCTCGCCAGTTCTTCAACACGGTTTCCTGCTGTTCCATACCTCAACCCCCACGTAGGCGCTGGCCACCCCCGTCCCTGGACGCGGCTCTATCTGATGAAGCGTTGGCGGGCAACGAAAAGCCGCCCTTGGCGGCGCGAACTTTACGACAAACGCGGCGGCGCGGCAAAGGAAGCGCGTCGCGCCTCAGCCCTCATGAAGGTGGAAATACTCGCGCGCCCGGGCCAGCTTGGGCGCGATCACCATCTGGCAGTAGGGCGCGCCGGCGTTGTTGCGGTAATAATTCTGGTGATGATCCTCCGCCGGATAGAAGCGCTCCAGCGGCACCAGCTCGGTGACCAGCGGGTCGGCCCATTGATCGGCCACCCGCGCCATGACCTCTCGGGCCCGAGCCTGCTGATCATCGTCGGCGTAGAGGATGATGGAGCGGTACTGGGGCCCCACATCATGACCCTGACGGTTGGGCGTGGTGGGGTTGTGGATGGCGAAGAACACCTCCAGCAGGCCCTCGAAGCTCAGGCGCCGAGGGTCATAGCGGATCTGCACCACTTCGGCGTGCCCCGAGGCGCCGGAGCAGACCTGGCGGTAATCCGGGTCGGGCAAGGAGCCGCCGGCGTAGCCGGATACCACCGATTCGACGCCGTCCAGGGCCTGGAAGACCGCCTCCAGGCACCAGAAGCAACCGCCACCCAGGGTGGCCGTTTCAAGGGTTTCGGACTGCATGGGCGCTCACCTCGGCTACTATGTACGGGAATCCGTTCCATCAGACAGGGAAGCATCAGGCCCATGCGCCAATTCTGCAAGCGAAGCCGCCACCTGATCGCCCTGCTCGCCCTGTGCCTGGGTACGGCCCTGGCCGCGCCGGCCCCCGAGGACGGGGCGCGGCTGATCGAGCGCAGCTTCACCCGGGCGGTGGAGGGCCTGCAGGCCCGCGAGCAGGCCATTCGCGAAGACCCCGGCGCCGCCTACGCGCTGCTGGAGTCGGAGCTGGCCCCGCACATCGATTTCGAACTGGTCAGCCGCCTGGTGCTGGCCCGCCACTGGCGGGGGGCGAATCCGCGCCAGCGCCAGGCCTTCGTGGCCGCTTTCCGGGAATCCCTGCTGCGCACCTACGCCCTGTTGCTGGCCGAGCACGCGACCACCGCCGTGGCGCATCTGGAGGGGCGCGAGCGATTACTGGAGACCGAACCCGTGCGCGAAGTGCGCAATGGCCGCATGCTGCTGCGCACCCGGCTGCTGACCAACGGCCCGGCGGTGAGCATCGATTACCGCATGCGCGTGGATGAAGATCGCTGGAAGGTCTACGACGTGATCATCGAGGGCATCAGCTTCATCGCCAATCGCCGGGCGGAGCTGGCCTCGCTGCTGGGGCGGCAGAGCCTGGATGAGCTGATCGCCCAGCTGGAGGCGCGCAACCGGCGCCTGGCCGGAGCCCGACCGAAGAGCGCCGCGCGCTGAACTCAGGCCGGTGCGGCCTCGCCGTACACCACCACCTGGTTTCTCCCGCCCTCCTTGGCCTGATAGAGCGCCTGATCGGACTGCTCGATCCAGGCCTGGTGGTTGACCATGCGCGAGCCGAACTGGGCGATACCCAGGCTGATGGTGAATTCGATGATCTGGCCGTCGTGCTCCACCTTGAGCGCGGCACACTGCTTGCGCAGCCGCTCGGCGAAAAAGCGCGCCGCCGGCGCGTCGGTATCCACCAGCACGACACCGAATTCCTCGCCGCCGTAACGCCCGGCGATGTCGGTGGCCCGCAGGTTCTTGCGCAGCACGTCGGAGACCTTGCGGATCACCTCGTCGCCCGCCTGGTGACCGTAGGTGTCGTTGACCGCCTTGAAGTGGTCGATGTCGAACATGACCAGGGTCGCCGCCGCGCCGTTGCGCTGGCAGCGCTGGAATTCCCGCTCCAGGCACTCTTCCCAGAAACCCCGGTTGTTCAACCGCGTCAGCCGGTCGGTGCGGCTGAGCTGCTCCAACTGGCTGTTGGCCTCCTGCATGGACTGCTTGGCCACGGCCTCGTCGGTGACGTCGTAGACGATCAGGCAGATATTGTCCACCTCGCCGCTGGCCGAGGTCAGCGGGATGATGGTGACGTTCTGATACATGTACTCCGCAGTGCCGGTGATGGGCCGATAGTTGCGGAAACGGAACAGATAGGGACGCTGCTCCCAGATCAGGAAGGCGCGGTTATTGAGCAGGAAGGCGGTGTCGCACTTGCGCCGCAGCCAGTCCTCCTGCACTTCCGGAAACAGCCGGAAGATTGTCTCGCCGCGCACCCGCTCGGGGCTCAGGCCGCTGTGGTTCTCCATGAAGCTGTTCCAGACATGGATGCTGTAAGTGCGATCCAGCACCACCAGGCCGACGTCGATGTTCTGGAACATCTCCATCATCCAGTGGATTTCGGCCATATTGCTTTGGGTGGGTGCGCTCATTACAGCAGATGCGTCAGCTTGTCGTTGAGAACCGGGATGGATTCATCGGTGAACAGCAACAGCAGATCGCAATTGATGTTGTAGTCCTCGATGGCGTAATTGATCTCGATGGCCAGGGTGCGCGCCCAGCGCCCGGCGTTGGCCTGGAGCAGATCGGAGATCTTGCTGTGCTGGCCGAGCACCGTGGGGTGTCCCTGGCTGAAGCGTATGTCCAGCTGGTCCGCCACACCCTTGAGGCAGGCGCCGATGAGGATGTTGGAGACGTCCATCAGCAGCTCACGCTCGGCGCAGCTGTCCAGCCGCCCCTCGAACTTCATCAGCCGCGCCATGTCCTTGAAGCTGGCGTCGTTGAACAGCAGCAGCGCCTCGCCGGCGATGCCCGCGCCGATGTAGCCCTGGCAGACCGCGGAGATGCTGTCGTAGTCCTCGGTGGCCGTAAGCGCCATACGCAGCTCACTGGCTTCCAGGTAATTGACGTTGGGCACGGGCAGGATCACGAACACGTCCAGCATACGCGCCAGCAGGTCCGCCGCCTGGCCCATGGCCACATTGGCCACTTCCCGGTAGCAGTCCCAGATGTCCACCGCGATCTCGGGGGCGCCTCGCGCCGCCGCGGCCTTGCGACCGATCAGATGAAAGCGCTCCAGCACGGCGGCGAGCTGTTCGCCGTCCACCGGCTTCTTGATGAATTCCAGCGCGCCAAGCTCCAGCACCCGACGCCGGGCATCGGGCTGGATATCACCGGATACCACGATGACCTTGGTGCTCAGGCCTTCCTCGGCGATGGCTTCCAGCGTCTGGTAGCCATCCAGCACCGGCATGGTCAGGTCCAGGAACAGGATATCGCCCTTGCCCTGACGTAAGGCGTCCAGGGCCTCGGCGCCATCGCCAGCAAAGCTGAGCTCCACGCCCCAGCCCTCCGGCAGGGCGCGTGCAATCTGCTTGCGCGCCATGCTGGAATCATCACAGATCAGGACCGGAGTGCTCATTCAGCCGTTCGTCTTATGGTTTTTGGGCCTTTCGGAAGTCTGCCATTTATAGCAGCACCGCGCTCTCTTGACCAATCGCCCCCCGGAACACCCCATCAGCGCGTGCCCGTCCGCTGGTTTTGCCGCACGTCGGCGCCCGCCAGCCGGCGACTACCACGCAGCAATGTCGTGAAGTCGGCGGCGGAGCGCGGCCGGCTGTAATAGAAGCCTTGCACTTCCGTGCACTCGCGGGCGAGCAGGAACTCCAGCTGCCGGGCGGTCTCCACCCCTTCGGCCACCACGCCCATCCCCAGGGAGCGGGCCAGGCTGATCACCGCTTCCACCACCGCCTCGTCTTCCTTGTCACCGGGCACATCACGCACAAAACACTGGTCGATCTTGAGCTTGTCGATATGGAAGCGCTTGAGGTAGCGCAGATTGGAATACCCGGTGCCGAAATCGTCCACCGACAGACGACACCCCATCTCGTGCAGGGCCTCCAGGGTGCTCTCGGCCTCCTCCACCAGCGCGCTCTCGGTGATCTCCAGCCCCAGTAGCGCGGCCGGCACCCCGGCCTCGTCCAGCATCGCGCCGATCTGCTCGGCCAGGTCCGGCTGGCGGAACTGACGCGGTGAGAGGTTCACGGCCACCGGCAGATCCGCCAGGCCCATGCGCCGCCATTCCCGCAGCTGCCTTATGGCGGCGCGCAGCACCCACTCCCCCACGGCGAGTATCTGGCCGGTATCCTCGGCGATGGGGATAAAGCTGCCGGGGCTTACCGGTCCGCGGCGCGGGTGTTCCCAGCGCAGCAGCGCCTCGGCGCCGATCACTCGCCCGCTGCTGCTGTCGACCTGGGGCTGATACACCAGATGGAACTGATCGCCGCTCAGCGCCGAGCGCAGATCGCTGCCCAGGGTCACCAGCTCTTCCACCTGCTGATCCATGCAGGCGGTGAAGAAATGATAGGCATTGCGCCCGGCGGATTTGCTCTGGTACATGGCCAGATCCGCATGCTTGATCAGCGCATCCACCGTATCGCCGTCGTCGGGATACAGAGCGATGCCGACGCTGCCCGAAACGCGCAGCTCCTGCCCCTGCACCGCCACCGGCTCTCGCATGGCCTCCAGCAGCTTCTCGGCCACCACCGCCGCGTCGCCGGGGCTCGTTATATCCGGTGCCAGCAGCAGGAACTCATCGCCCCCCTGGCGCGAGAGGGTATCGGGCTCGCGCAGGCAGGCCTGCAGCCGCCCGGCGACGATGCGCAGCAGCTCATCGCCCACCTGATGCCCCAGGGCATCGTTGACGTGCTTGAACTGGTCCAGGTCGATGAAGAACAGCGCGAAGCGCCTGCCTTCGCGGCGACCCGCGGCCAGTTCCTGACTGACACGGTCACGGAACAGCACCCGGTTGGGAAGTTCGGTGAGCGCATCGTAGTGGGCCATGTACTCGATACGCTGTTCGGCCTGTTTCCGCTGGGTGATGTCCTGCACCACCCCGGTCATACGCCGGGGGCTGCCATCGGCGGCCCATTCGAATACCCGCCCCCGGCTCAGCGCCCAGGCGTAGGAGCCGTTCTCCCGTCGATACCGATACTCGCACTCGTAGATGCTGGAGGGCTCGTCCAGATAGCGCTGGATGATCTCACGGACCCGCTCCTGGTCGGCCGGGTGCACCCGATCGAGCAAAGCCCCCATGCTGCGCGGGGGCAGATCCGGCCGTTCCGGCCGGTACAGGGAGACCTGGTCCTGCTCCAGATCCCAGTCCCACAGGCCCACGCCACCAGCCTGCACGGCCATGCTCAAACGCTCCCGACTCTGCTTCAAGGCCAGGGTGCGCTCGTCCACCCGCACCTCCAGGGATCGGCTGAACTCCCGATAGCGGGCTTCACTGCGCTTGAGCCGGGAGATTCCGCGAAAAGCGGAGAATGCCAGCAACATGGCCAGCAGGCTCACCACCAGGCCCACGGCAAACACCCGCTCGCGCAGATCCTGCACCGGCGCCAGGGCCTCGGCCAGCGGAAACCCTACCCCCAGCAGCCAGCGACCCTCGTTGAAGGGGCGCAAACTGTAGAGCACCTCCTCGTGAATCAGATTGCGTCCACCCGGCCCCACGGATTCCGCCAGTGCCCAGGCTTGCGGCGGGCTGCTCATGGGCTCCCAGCGCGGGTGACTGAGCACGGTACCGTCCGCGGTCAACAGAAAGAAAAAGCCGGTCTCCCCCAGGCTGTGGGTATCCAGGTTGGCCAGCACATTGCGCCGCGCCAGGTTCACCCCCCCCACCACCAGCACACGCAGATCGCCCCGCCGGTCACGGCGCGGCACCACCACGGGAATCACCGGCTCGCCGGTGCGATAGGCCACGAAGGGTCTGGCGACGAAGGGCTCGTAGGCGTACTGGCCCTCCTGAAAATACAGCCGCTGGCTCACGTCCTGCCCCGCATGGGTAACGGGGGCCGAGCCGATGATGCGCCCGTCCGGCGAGACCACGATGAGCGCGTCGTCGAACAGGGTTCGCAGCGGCTCACGGGCTTTCAGAAAGGCGGTGAGCGCCTCGGGATCCTCGAAATCGTCCACGGGCAAGGCGTCGGCGGCGATCTGCAGGGCTCGGCCGTAGAGCCGCAACTCCCCCTCGGCATGGCTGGCGAGCACGGCCAGCGACGCCTGCTGCTCCTTCTCCAGCACCGCGATCACTTCCTCACGCTGCAGCTTCACCACCGCGAAGGCCACCGCCCAGATGATGAGCAGCGCCGCCGGCAGGGCCAGCAGTGGAAGCCAGAGGGCCCAGGGTGCCTCGCTCACGGATTCGCTGTTCGACTTGAAGGGCATTCTTTCCGTTATCGTTGCTGTTCGAGGAGACGCTGATCCAATTCCCATCGGCCTCCTTAGGGCCCGAAACCTGCCTGTGGTATAACATGCCGCCCGAAAGATCACATCCTTAGGAACAGCCCGGCCCGGAGCACACCATGAGCCTTATTCGCCAGGACGACCTGATACAGAGCGTCGCCGACGCCCTGCAGTACATCTCCTATTATCACCCGAAGGATTTCATTCAGGCCGTGACCCAGGCCTGGGAAAACGAGGAATCCCCGGCGGCGAAGGACGCGCTGGCACAGATCCTGATCAACTCGCGCATGTGCGCTGAAGGCCGCCGGCCCATCTGCCAGGACACGGGCATCGTTACCGTGCTGGTGAAAGTGGGCATGAACGTGCGCTGGGATGCCTCGCTGAGCCTGGAGGAGATGATCAACGAAGGCGTGCGCCGAGCCTACCAGCACCCGGACAACGTGCTGCGCGCCTCGGTGCTGGCCGACCCCGCCGGCAAGCGCCAGAACACCCGCGACAACACCCCGGCGGTGATCCACACCCAGCTGGTCCCCGGCGATACGGTGGACGTGGTGGTCGCCGCCAAGGGCGGTGGTTCCGAGGCCAAATCCAAGTTCGTCATGCTCAACCCCTCCGACTCCATCGTCGACTGGGTGCTGAAGACCGTGCCCACCATGGGCGCGGGCTGGTGCCCGCCGGGGATTCTGGGCATCGGCATCGGCGGCACCGCCGAGAAGGCCATGCTGTTGGCGAAGGAAGCCTGCATGGAGTCCATCGACATCCAGGAGCTGAAGGCCCGCGGCCCGCGAAACGCCGCCGAGGAACTGCGCCTGGAACTCTACGAGAAGGTCAACCAGCTGGGCATCGGCGCCCAGGGCCTGGGCGGTTTGACCACCGTGCTGGACGTGAAGGTGCTGGATTATCCCACCCACGCGGCCAACAAGCCCGTGGCCATGATCCCCAACTGCGCAGCCACCCGCCATGCCCACTTCGTGCTGGACGGCTCCGGCGTGGCCGCCCTGCCCGCCCCCTCGCTGGACGACTGGCCGCAAGTCAGCCGCAGCGGCGGCGAGGCGCGCCGGGTCAATCTGGACACCGTCACCGCGGAGGACGTGCGCAGCTGGAAGCCCGGCGAGAGCCTGCTGGTCTCCGGCACCATGCTCACCGGCCGGGACGCGGCCCACAAGCGCATCCAGGACATGCTGGCGCGGGGCGAGGAGCTGCCGGTGGATTTCCGCGGCAAGTTCATCTACTACGTGGGCCCGGTGGATCCGGTGCGCGACGAAGTCGTGGGCCCGGCCGGCCCCACCACCGCCACCCGCATGGACAAGTTCACCGACATGATGCTGGAGCGCACCGGGCTGCTGGGCATGATCGGCAAGGCCGAACGCGGCCCGGGCGCCATCGAGGCGATCAAGAAGCACCAGGCCGTCTATCTGATGGCCGTGGGCGGTGCCGCCTACCTGGTCTCCAAGGCTATCCGGAAATCCCGGGTGGTGGCCTTCGAGGACTTGGGGATGGAAGCCATTCATGAGTTCGTGGTGGAGGACATGCCGGTGACCGTGGCCGTGGACGCCCAGGGCGAATCGGTTCATCAGACCGGCCCGCGGATCTGGCGCGAGCGCATCGGCAAGATCCCGGTCACCGTCGAACCCGCCTGATGCCGCCGCCTGTTGCCCGGGCAAGCGTCGCCTGCCCGGGCAACAGGCGCCCCCCAACCTTATGAATCCCGAATTGGACTGGACCGAACAAGGCGCGCCGCGCAGCCTGCGCTTCGGCGACGTCTATTTCAGCGCCGAGAACGGGCTGGCGGAATCCCGCCATGTCTTTCTGGAGAGCACCGAACTTGCCCGCCGCTGGCGGGAGGAAGCGCGTCCTGACTTTCGCATCGGCGAACTGGGTTTCGGCACCGGGCTCAATTTTCTCGCCTGCCGGGCGCTGTGGCGTTCGCTGCGGTCGCAACGCCAAACCGACCAGCTGCATTTTATCTCCATCGAAGCCTGGCCACTGAGCCGAGAACAACTGCGCCGGGCGCTTGCCGCCTGGCCGGAGCTTGCCGACGGCGCCGAGGCGCTGCTGAGCGTCTGGCCGGAGCAGCCAGGACACGTGCTGCAAGCACACTGGCCCGAGGACGGGCTGCGCCTGAGCCTGCACTTTCAGGCGGTGGACCAGGCCCTGGCGGCGCTGCGAACCGGCAAAGCGGCGGGCATGGATACCTGGTTCCTCGATGGGTTCGCGCCGGCCCGCAACCCGCAGATGTGGACGGCGGACGTCTTCCATGCCCTGGCCCGCCTGAGCCGCGCGGGCGCGCGCTTTGGCACGTTCACCGCCGCCGGGCGGGTGCGCCGCGGCCTGGAGCAGGCCGGCTTTCGGGTGGAGAAACGCGCCGGTTTCGGCCGCAAACGCGAGATGCTCCGCGGCGAACTGATGCCCCCCCAACCGGACCACACCGCCCCCTGGTTTCGGCCCGCCGCGCCCGGGCGGCCAGAACGCGTACTGGTGGTCGGCGCGGGGCTGGCCGGCAGTGCCACCGTTTACAGCCTGGCCCGGCGCGGCGTGGACTGTGTGCTGCTCGATCAACACCCCCACGCCGCCGCCGAAGCCTCCGGGAATCTGGCGGGCGCCTGGTACCCGCTGCTCAGCCAGGATCTGAACCCCGCGAGCCGCTATTCCCTGCGCGCCGTGGAGACGCTGCAAACGCGCCTGAAGGAGCTGGACAGCGCCGGAATCGCGGTGGAGGGCCAGCGTTGCGGTGTGTGGTTGGCCGCACGCAGCGAGCAGGCAATGACGCGCTATGCCCGCATTGCCGAGGAGCCGGCGCTGGCGGCGCTGGGGCTTCGCTTCAGCTCTGACAGCACCCCTTACGCCGGCCTGGCGCTGGGGCCGGGCTTGTGGATACCCGGTGGCGGCTGGCTGCACCCCCCCGGCCTGTGCGAAGGCCAGCTGGAATGGGCGCGACACCGGGGGCACCTGCAGCGCCGCTTTGGCGCTACCGTGGTGCAATTGCAGGCGCTGCCCAACGCCTGGCGGGTGTCGCTGGACGACGGTGAAACCCTGGACGCGGACGCGGTGGTGCTATGCAGCGGTGCCGTGCCGGCGCCCTGGCTCAACAGTCGCTATCTGCCGCTGCGCCCCGCCCGCGGTGCGGTCACCCTGCTACCCGACGCCGGCTCCGACCTGCCGCGCTGCGTGGTATGCCACAAGGGCTACGTCACCCCGGCCGTGCGCGGCTGGCACAGCGTGGGCGCCACGGTGGACAACCGGGAGCGGGATACGCACGTACGTCCCAGCGACCATGCGCGCAACTTGCACGCGCTGAGCGAGAATCTGCCGACACTGGCGGCGGCCTTATCGGGCTCCGCGCCCGCTGATTGCCAGGGGCGCGCCAGCGTGCGCATGACCAGCCCGGACCGCTTGCCGGTCATAGGGCCCGCGCCCCACTGGGCCGGCTGGCTGGAGGACTACGCCGATCTGCGCCGAGGCAGCCCCCACAGCCGCTACCCGCCGCCACAGTGGCAACCGGGGCTGTACTATAACCTGGGACACGGCGCGCGAGGCATTGCCGGCAGCGTGCTCGCCGGCGAACTGCTGGCGGCACAGTTGTGCGGCGAAACCCCGCCGCTGGACGAGACGCTGATCCGGGCGGTGCACCCGGGGCGCTTTCTCATTCGCGCGCTGCGACGGCGCGAACTCTAGGGGCGCACTGATCGAGCCCCTTGGGCCTTGGCGGCGAACCGGCTTGCGCCGGGGCGCCATCAAGGCCAGCGCCCGTCCTCGCCCGGCTTGTTTTACCATGAGCGATGTCACAACCAATTCAACGGTAACCCCCATGAGCCTGATGCCCGATACCGATCTTGTCGCCGCCATCCGCGGGCGACGCACCATCAACCGCTTCCAGCCGCGCCCGGTGGACCCGGCGATCATTCACGAGGCGCTGGAACTGGCGCGCTGGGCGCCCAATCATTATCTGAGCGAACCTTGGCACTTTTACCTGATCGGTGAAGAAACCAGAGCGCAGATCCTCGACCTGAACAGCACCCTGGTGGCGCGGAGCAAAGGCGCGGAGGCCGCCCAGGCGAAGCGGGAACGCTGGAGCGCCATTCCGGGCTGGCTGGTGGTGACCTGCGAGCGCAGCGAGGACCCCCTGCGCCAGCAGGAGGACTACGCCGCCTGCTGCTGTCTGGTGCAGAACCTGATGCTCGCGCTCTGGGGCCAGGGCATAGGCAGCAAGTGGAGCACCGGCCCGATCACCCGCGAGGCGGACTTCTACGATCTGATCTGGGTGGATCCCGAGGCCGAGCAGGTGGTGGGGCTGATCTGGTACGGCTACCCGGACGAGCAACCGGACAGCCGCCGCCGGCCCGCCTCCGCCAGTCTGGTGGAATTGCCCTGAGCGTGTTTTAACCGCCGAGGCGCAGAGGTTCACAGCGATCCACCGAGCAGGTTGAGTGCCAGATTCCTCTGTTTAACTCTGTGATCCTCCGCGCCGCTGCGGTTAAGAACCCGACAATAAAAAACGCCCGCTTACGCGGGCGTTTTCGGTTCAGGCCTGGCTGCGGGCTCAGGCCTTCTCTTTCACGTAGGAGCCAGGGGCGTCCTCGATGGGCTTGAGCTTGCCGTCGCCGGGCTGGCGCGCCTCGACCTTGGCGCCGGCCTTGTGGGCGATCCACTTGCCCCACTCCGGCCACCAGGAACCTTCATTCTGGGTGGCGGATTCCAGCCACTCGTCCGGATCGGCGGTCTTCTTGGTGCTGGTCCAGTAGCCGTACTTGTTCTTCTCCGGCGGGTTGACGATGCCGGCGATGTGGCCGGAGCCGCCCAGCACGAACTTCACCGGACCGCCATGCAGCTGGGTGCCGGCGTAGGTGGATTTCCACGGGGCGATGTGGTCGTCGATGGCGGAGATGAAGAACACCGGAATGGTGATCTTGCTCAGGTCGATCTTCTCGCCCGCCAGCTCGATGCCGCCCGGCTCCTTCAAACGGTTGTGCTGGTACATATTGCGCAGATAGAAGCTGTGCATACGCGCCGGCATGTTGGTCGCGTCGGAGTTCCAGTACAGCAGATCGAAGGGGAACGGATCGTTGCCGTGGAGGTAGTTGTTGACGAAGAAGGACCAGATCAGGTCGTTGGCGCGCAGGCTGCTCATGGTGGTGGCCATGGTTTTGCCTTCCAGCATGCCCTTCTCGTTCATGCGCTTCTCGAGGGCGGTGATCTGCTCCTCGTCGATGAACACTTCCAGCTCACCGGGCTGCTCGAAATCGAGCATGGTAGTGAAATAGGTAGCGCTCTTGACCCGGTCATCGCCCTTGGCGGCCAGATAGGCCAGGGTGCAGGCCTGCAGCGTACCGCCCAGGCAGTAACCGATGGAGTTGATCTCGCGCTCGCCGGTGGCCTGTTCGATGGCGTCCAGCGCGGCCACGGGGCCTTCCAGCATATAGTCCTCGAAGCCCTTGTCGGCGTATTCCGCCGGCGGGTTCTTCCAGGAGATGGCGAACACGGTGTGGCCCTGATCCACCAGCCACTTCAGCAGCGAGTTGTTGGGGCGCAGATCGACGATGTAGAACTTGTTGATCCAGGGCGGAATGAACAGCACCGGCCGCTTGTGCACCTTCTCGGTGCTGGGGCTGTACTGGATCAGCTGCATCATATCGGTCTGGTAGACCACCTTGCCCGGGGTGATGGCAATGTTCTTGCCCACCTCGAAGGCCTCCAGGTCGGTCATGGTGATGCCGCCACCCTTGGAGAGGTCGTCGAGCAGGTTGTTCAGCCCGTTCAGCAGGTTCTGACCGCGGGTATCGAGGGTCTTGCGCAGCACTTCGGGATTGGTCATCACGAAGTTGGTGGGCGACAGCGCATCGATGAAGGCGCGGGTGTAGAAGTTCACCTTCTTGGCGGTGAGATCATCCAGGCCTTCGACGTTCTTCACCACCGAGTGAATGTAGTCGGAGGTCAGCAGGTAGGACTGCTTGATGAAGTCGAACAGCGGGTTCTCTTCCCAGGCCTCGTGCCTGAAGCGCTTGTCGCCCTTGTGCGGCGCCGTGACGGCTTCGCTGCGGAACCCCATCATGCGCAGGGAGGCGCTCTGCAGCAGCTGCATGTAGTTCTGCCAGAACGCCATCTGCGCCTGGATCAGCTGCGTGGGGTTGGCCATCAGCCGGCTGTTGAACTCCTGGAACAGGCGGCTCATGTGCAGCGCGTCGTCCACGGTGATGTTGGCAGCGTCCTGCTCCTTTGCCAGAAAGTCCTTTACCAGTTGCTGGCTCTTGGACGCGATGTCCATCACGGAGCGCGCCATTTCGCGCGCATCCACGGTCTCGCGCTTTTCTGCGGCAGCATTACCAGCCATAAATCGATACCTCATCGGTGTTGCCGGGCGTATTCGGTTCGACACGCGGAGCGGGGGTTCAAGAACGACCACCCCGGTGATCCGGCCAATAATACTGCATCGCAGCACATCGGCACAAGGCCGACCTAGTCTTTACGATCAACCACTTACACCATCGCCGGGGGCAATACTGGCTGCGCCGCAGCATTGCCGCACAGCGCTTTAGCGATTCTGCCCCGGCACCCATAGCACGTCCGCCGCGCCCTTGTCGTTGACATGGCGGGCGGCCACGAACAGGTAGTCGGAGAGCCGGTTCAGATAGCGCAGCGTCGCGGCGCTGGCCTTTTCCTGGCTGATCAGCTCGGCGCACTCGCGTTCGGCGCGACGCACCACCGTACGGGCTTGGTGCAGGTACGCGGCGGCCGGACTGCCGCCGGGCAGGATGAACGAGCGCAGGGTATTCAGATCCTGGTTCAGGCGGTCGATCTCTGCCTCCAGGCGCTCCACCTGGGCATCGCTGACCCGCAGCGGCGGGTACTTGGGGTCCTCCTGTTCGGGCGTGCACAGATCCGCGCCCACGTCGAACAGATCGTTCTGGATGCGGAACAGCATCTCGTCCAACTCGCCTTCCACGTGCAGGCGGGCGACGCCCACCGCGGCATTGGCCTCGTCCACGGTGCCGTAGGCGGCCACCCGGGGGTCGAACTTGGCCACCCGGCTGCCGTCGCCCAGGCCGGTGTCGCCCTTGTCGCCGGTGCGGGTGTAGATCTTGGTGAGCTTGACCATCTCGGCCTCCTTGCAAACAAAACGAGGGTGGGGAGCATTCCCTGGAATGCCACCGCCACCCTCCAACTCCAGCCTGACAAGAGGCTGGCCCTCCTCGCCGGGAAGCAGAGCGTCAGATCACCGGCGTCTCGCGGTAGGTGCCCCAGATCTCCTTCAGCGTCTCGACGATGTCACCCATGGACGCGCCTTCCTTGACCAGGTCGATGGTCAGGGGCATCAGGTTCACCGACTCGTCCGCCGCCTGCTCCTTGAGCTTGGCCAGCATGCCCTGAACCTTCTGCTCGTCACGCTCGGCGCGTACGCGGTTCAGGCGCTCGATCTGTCGGCGTTCGGTCTCGGGGTCATGGGGGTGGATCTCGATCTCCGGATCGGCCTCGTCGTCCACGAACATGTTCACGCCGATCACCGGGCGCTCGCCACTCGCCTTGCGCAGGGCGAAGTCGTAGGCGGAATCGGAGATGCCCCGCTGGAAGTAGCCATCGTCGATGCACTTGAGCGTACCGCCCAGCTCTTCCACCTCGTCGAGGATCTTCCAGACTTCCTTCTCGATCTGGTCGGTGAGGCTCTCCACGTAGTAGGAACCGCCGATGGGGTCGACCACCTGGGTGACGTTGGTCTCGTGGGCGATGATCTGCTGTGTGCGCAGGGCGATGCGCATCGCCTCCTCGGTGGGGATGGCGAAGGCTTCGTCCATGCCGTTGGTGTGCAGCGACTGGGCGCCGCCCAGCACCGCCGACAGCGCCTGCAGCGCGGTCCGTACCGGGTTGATGGTGTACTGCGGCTTGGTCAGCGTGGCCGCGGCGGTCTGGGCGTGGAAGCGCAGACGGCTGGCCTCGGGCTTGGTGGCGCCGAACTTCTCGCGCATGATCTTGGCGTAGATCCGGCGAGCGGCGCGGAACTTGGCGATCTCCTCGAAGAAGTCGGCCTGGCTGACGAAGAAGAACGACAGTCGCGGGCCGAACTCGTCGATATCCACCCCGGCATCCATGGCGGTCTTCACGTACTCCATGGTGGTGGCCATGGTGTAGGCCACTTCCTGCACCGCGGTGGAGCCCGCCTCGGAGATGTGATAGCCGGAGATGTTGATCGGGTTGTAGCGGCGCATGTGCTTCGAGCCGTACTGGATGCAGTCGCGCACCAGCCGCACCGAGGGCCGCACCGGGTAGATCCATTCCTTCTGGGCGATGTATTCCTTGAGGATGTCGTTCTGGATGGTGCCCGACAGATCGTTCAGGTCATAACCGCGCTTCTCGGCCAGGGCGATGTACATGGCGTACAGGATCCAGGCCGAGGGGTTGATGGTCATGGACACGGAGATCTTGGTCAGATCGATGTCCTCGAACAGCTCTTCCATGTCCGCCAGGGTGTCGATGGCCACGCCCTCGCGGCCCACTTCGCCCTCGGACATGAAGTGGTCGGAGTCGTAACCCATCAGGGTGGGCATGTCGAAGTCGATGGACAGCCCGGTCTGGCCCTGCTTGATCAGGTACTTGAAGCGGCCGTTGGTTTCCTTGGCGGTGCCGAAACCGGCGATCTGGCGCATGGTCCAGTTGCGGCCCCGGTACATGGTCGGGTACGGCCCACGGGTGAAGGGGTACTGGCCGGGCAGACCGATGTCCTCATAGGACGTGTCCTTGATGTCCAGCGGCGTGTAGGTCCGCTGCACCGGCATGCCGGAGCCGGTCAGGTACTCTGACTTGCTCTCGGGGGCGCGCTTGATGAAGGAGGCGACCTCATTGGCCTCCCAGTCCCGCACCTGCTTGTCGATGCTCTGGATGGCGGCGGAATCGAACGGCTTAGTCATGGATAGTCTCCTTCACTTGTTTCAGCAACTCCACCGCGGCACTGTGAGGGTCCGATTCGCGGCGAGTGACCTTGTCCAACAACTCTTCGGTATGCAGTTTCTGGTTACGGGCGAAGTTGTCACGCACGATCTGCTCGGCGATTTTCACCACCCGTGTCGAGGCGATCTGCTCGCGTCGCGTGGCAAGCTCGCCACTGTTTTCCAGATGGGCCTGGTGTCGGTCGATGGCTTCCAGCAGCTGATCGAAGCCGCTGCCCTGCTCCGAACTGGTGGGAATCACCGGCACGCGCCAGATCCCCTCGCCCGGCTCCAGGCTCATCATCAACATGCCCTTGAGTTCCTGGATGGTCCGGTTGGCATCCGGCCGATCGGCCTTGCTGACCACGTGGATATCGGCGATCTCCAGCACCCCGGCCTTGATGGCCTGGACGTCGTCGCCCAGCCCCGGGGCGTTGACCACTACCGTGGTGTGCGCGGCGCGGACGATGTCCACCTCGTCCTGGCCCACGCCCACGGTCTCGATCAGGACCACGTCGAAGCCGCCGGCGTCCATCAGGTCCACCGCATCCAGCGCCGGGCGGGCCAGCCCCCCCAGGGAGCCGCGGGTGGCCATGCTGCGGATGAAGACACCCGGATCCGAGATCAGGTCACCCATGCGTATCCGGTCGCCGAGTATCGAGCCACCGGAGAACGGGCTGGAGGGGTCGATGGCGACCACGCCCACCGTGCGGCCACTGGCGCGGATCTCCCGGGCCAGCTGGGTGACCAGGGTGGATTTGCCCGCCCCGGGCACCCCGGTGATGCCCACCACATGGGCCCGGCCGGTGTGCGGGTAGAGCTCGGCCAGCGCCGGGCGCACCTCGCTCTCGTTGGCTTCGACGCGGGTGATCAGCCGGGCGATGGCGCGCAGATCGCCCTCGCGCACTCGCTCGGCCAGCTCCATTGAGGGTTTACGGTTGATCATTCAGCCTCCGTTCTTGTCATGCAGGCTGTCATAGAGCTTGCGGTCATCCACCACCCGCTGCGCCTTGAAATCGGTGCGCGGGAAGGTACTGGGCCCCACCATGTCCACCTTGGCGCGCACGCCCAGGACCCGGCTGAGTTCGGCCGAGGCCTTTTTGCCCAAGGCCTCGGCGGCATCGGCGCCGGACTGTGCCACGGCCTGGTCGTATTCGACCTGCACCGCCAGCTCATCCATGGAGCCGCTGCGGGAGATGATGATCCGGTGCTCGCCGCCATAACCCTGGAGGCCTTCCAGCACCTCGGAGATGGCGCTGGGGTAGACGTTCTCGCCACGGATCTGGAACATGTCGTCGATGCGGCCATAGATGCCCTTGGGCAGGCGCGGATAGGTCCGCCCACAGGGGTTCTCTTCCATCACCCAGTGCGTCAGGTCCCCCGACACCATGCGGATCATGGGCTGAGAGGTCCGCTCCAGGTGGGTGTAGATGGGCGTGCCCTGCTCCCCATAGGGCACCCGTCTATGGGTCTCCGGGTCGGCGACCTCGGTGTAGACGATGTCCTGCCAGAGCAGCATGCCCTCGGTGCTCGCCGAGCCCGAGGCGTGCATCCAGGGGGTCAGCTCCGCCATGGTGCCGCAGTCCACCACCTTGGCCCCGAAGATGTCCTGGATCTTGTCGCGGATCGCGGGTATGGAACCGCCGGGCTCGCCGGAGAAGAACATCACCTTCAGGCCGAACGCCCGCGGATCCACGCCCTCCGCCCGGGCCACTTCGGCCAACCGCAAGGCATAAGAGGGGGTGGCGTAGATGCCAGCCGGCTTCATCATCTGCAACCAGCTCACGGCCCGGGCGGTCATGCCCGGCGCACCGGCGCCGAAGGGGAAGGCCTTGCAGCCCAGGCGCTCGGCGCCCATCAGCGCACCCCAGGAGCCCATATAGAGGCTGAGGATGGCGGCGATCATCACCGTATCCCCCGGGCGCAGGCCCATGCCCCACATGATTCGGGCGTGGTTGTTGGCGATGGTCTCCCAGTCGCTTTTCGAGATACCGAAGGCCGTCGGCCGCCCGGTGGTCCCGGAAGTGCCGTGGATGTGGTAGATCTCGCTCTCGGGGCAGCACAGATAATCGCCAAAGGGCGGGTGCGCGGCTTGTGAATCCCGCAACTCCTGCTTGGTGACCACGGGAACGTGCTCGAAGTCTTCCAGGCTGCGGATGTCCTCGGGCTTGATGCCCGCGCCATCCCACTTGCGCTGGTAGAACGGCGAGCGGTCATAGGCGTAGCGCATCACTTCGCGCAGTCGCGCGACGATCAGCTCATCACGCTTTTCGGGCTCCATGGTTTCCCGCTCCCGGAACCAGTAGCGGCTGGAGCGGTCGGGCAGGTAGCCGTTGTCGTATCGCGGTGGATAATTCCACTCTTCCATAGTCTTGCCTCCTCCGTCTTCTCCTGGTCGGCCGTCCGCCGGCCTGCCCGGGGTCTACCGGGCGCCGCGTTCGGCCACCAGCTGGCGGAGGGAGTCGACAATCTCCTGGGGCGGGGTGTCCTGGAGCAGGATCTTGTGCACACCCATTTCCTCCAGCACCTTGACGTCATCGTCCGGAATCACGCCACCGCCGGCGATGATCATGTCCTCGACACCCTTTTCCTTGAGCAGCTCCAGCACTCGGGGAAAAATATGCATGTGCGCGCCGGACAGCAGGCTGATGCCCAGCACGTCCACGTCTTCCTGGATGGCCGCATCCACCACCTCGTCGGGCGTGCGGTGCAGGCCGGTATAGATGACGTCCATGCCGGCATCGCGCAGCGAGCGGGCAACGACCTTGACGCCGCGGTCATGACCATCCAGACCGACCTTGGCCAGCAGGACACGGATTGCAGGGGTATTGTCAGCCATGGTTATCTCCTAGGCAGTGCGTTGTTGCAGAGTGGACTCGGAGGCGAGCCGCTGTTGCAGCCGCTCCGATGCCTGGTGTGCGTGCGCGCGCGCCAGGCGCTCGGCCCGTATCGCGTCGCCCGCGCAGACGGCTTCCCAGATCGCCCGGTGCTCGGCCCAGGCCGGGCCGGCATCCGAGGTGTCTCGGGTGATGTTGATCATGATCCGCCGCAGGTGATGCCACTGGGCGCGCATCAGGTCGCGCAGCCGCTCGTTGCCGGCGATCTCGTGGATCAGCCAGTGGAAGCGCCAGTCGGCGTCGATGAGCAGCAGCACATCGCCGGCCTTCGCCGCGGCAAGGCCATCGGCCAGAAGCTCCTCGCCCTCACCGGCCAGCGCCGGGGTGATCCGACGGGCGGCCTTGCCGGCGCTGATCAGGTCCAGCCCGGCTCGCACCTCGTAGAGCTCGCGCACCAGTACGGCGTTGATGGGCGCCACCTTCAGGCCGCGCCGGCCGGCCTCTACCACGAAACCGTCCCCTTTCAGCTTGGCCAGGGCCTGGCCCACGGGCAGGCGGGAGACGTTCAGGCGCTCGGCCACCGTCTCCTGAGTGAGCCGTTCGCCCGGGCGCAGGGTGCCTTCGCAGATGGCGTTGAGCACCGCGTCGTAGACCAGTTCGGGCAGCGGCTTGGGGGCTTCCAGTTGCATGTCAGGCCCCCACCGCCCGCACGCGGGCCTCGGCGAGAACGCGCTGCAGCCAGGCGGCGGCGTGGTTCACGTGCGCCCGCGCCTCGCGCTCGGCGGCTTCAACGTCCCCCGCGCAGATGGCATCGAGGATGGCCTGGTGCTCGCACCAGACCTGGTCCTGGTTACGGTGCTCGCCGAGGATGTTGCGCATGATGCGGCGGATGTGATGCCAGTAGGTCTGCATCACATCGTTGATCAGCGGGTTGCCGGCCAGCTCGTAGATGTACCAGTGAAAGGCGATATCGGCCTCGATCAGCCCCGGCACATCGCGCTCGGCCGCGGCCTGGCGCCCCCGGGCGAGGATGCGCTCGCCTTCTTCCCGCGCCGCCTCACCCACCTTGCGGGCGGCGATGCCGGCGCTGAGCGCGTCCAGGCCACCGCGGAATTCATACAGGGCGGCGACGAACTCCGGCTCCAGCTCCGCCACTTTCAGGCCGCGCCGGCCGGCCTCCACCAGGAAACCCTCGCTCTTGAGCTGCTTGAGCGCCTGACCCACCGGCAGCCGGGAGACGTTCAACCGCTCGGCGACTTCGTCCTGGGTCACCCGCTCGCCCGGCGCCAGGGTGCCGTTGCAGATGGCGTCAATGAGCGCGTCGTAGACCAGCTCGGATAGGGGTTTCTGACTTTTTATCTGTCTCATGGCTCTCTAAACCGTTCGCTTACAGAATATTGTATACAGTATTCGGCATGCCGCAAGCGCGACTTGTGACACGCCGCAGCATTCACTCGGCGCCTTGCTCCGCTTGGCGCCGCTCGATGGCGTCCCAGACGGCGCGGCGCTGATCGTTGTTCATCTGGGTCCAGGTGGTAATCTCCCGCAGGGTGCGCAGGCAGTCGGTGCAGTGGCTCTCGTCCTCGGCCAGGTTGCAGAGATTCTTGCAGGGCGATGGGATGCGTTCGGGGGTGGTCATGGGCGGTTCTCGGTTGCTTGGGTGACAGGGAAAAGCCGGGATCGTGGCTTGTGGCCGCGATGTCCCGTCAGCGATCACCCCTGGTAGTCATAGAACCCACGGCCGCTCTTGCGGCCCAGTCGCCCGGCGTCGACCATCTGCTGCAACAAGGGGCTGGGTCGGTACTTCGGATCACCGAAGCCGCGCTGCAGCACCTTCATGATCTGCAGGCAGGTATCCAGCCCAATCAGATCCGCCAGCGCCAGCGGGCCGATGGGGTGATTGGCGCCCAGCTTCATTACCGTGTCTATGTCCTCGGCGCTGGCCAGCCCCTCGTCCAGGGCACAGACCGCCTCGTTGATCATGGGCACCAGCACCCGGTTGAGCACGAAAGCCGGGCGATCGCGCACTTCGATGCCCGCCTTGCCCAGGCCTTCGGCCATGGCACGCACGGTTCGGTAGGTTTCATCACTGGTCTGCAGCCCGCGGATCACCTCCACCAGTTTCATCACCGGCACCGGGTTCATGAAGTGCATGCCGATCACCTGCTCGGGGCGCCCGGTGAGCGCGGCCAGGCGAGTGATGGAGATGGACGAGGTATTGGAGGCGAGGATGGCCTCGGGGGGGCAGATATCGTCCAACTGCTGGAAGATCCGGCCCTTGAGGGTTTCATCCTCGCTGACCGCCTCCACCACCAGCTGACGATCGGCCAGGGCGGCGGTGTCGGTGGCGGTGCGGATGCGCCCCAGCAGGGCATCACGGTCGGTCGCGCTCAGCTTGTCCTTGACCACCAGCCGGTCCAGGCTCTTGCGGATGGCCGCCAGGCCGCGCGTCAGGGCCGCCTCGTCGATATCCACCATCAAGACATCCAGGCCGGCCCCGGCGAAGGCCTGGGCGATGCCGTTGCCCATGATGCCCGCGCCCAGCACGCCGATTCGCTGCAGATCCATACTCCCACTCCTCACTACTGTATTGACGGACGAACAAAGTCTTCCGCATACCGTATACCGTTTTCAGGAGGAGGCACAATCGGCCAGGGGTATGGGTGGAGAGTCGTCGCGGTCGAGGCCGCTGCCAGGGGTCGTGTCGCGGCCCGGGGCGGAGCGTTCGGATGGGCGGGTGGGGCCGGCGACGGACGTCGACGCAGCCGAGCATCTGAGCCGGGAGGGGATCCGCGAGCAGCATGCAGATCCGCCAATCATCACAATCGAGAGGTCGGTTGGTTTTCCCGCCAAGCCGCGATGACGCAAAAAAAAATGCCCGGCAAATAGCCGGGCACCAGGGGAGAACATCCCTCGCCGGGATGTACTCTGCCGAGACGGTCTCCCAATCGAATCGGCAGAGGTATAAACACTCTGAGGAGAACAGAGGCCACGAAGGCCGATGTTCATGGTTCGGCCAATGCCGAACACGGGTTCAAGATTAAGGCGGGGAGCCGGGGGTGGTCACCCCCCCTTCGGGGGGAGTGAGTCATCAGGTGATGAGCTGCATCTGCCGGGCGCGGGCCACGGCCTCGGTGCGGGTTCCCACCTCCAGCCGTTGATAGAGGCGCTTGAGGTACCACTTGACGGTTTCCTCGGAGAGAAACAGGCGCTGGGCCACCGCCCGATTTCGCAGCCCCTCGGCCAGCAGCTCCAGGATCTGCAGCTCACGCGGGTGCAGGTCCGGTACGCTGTCATCCGTCTCCGGGCCGCTATCCGGGCGCGGGGCCAGCCAAACCGCCTGGGCGGTCAGGCGCTGCAGCTGCTCCGGGGGCAGGCCCTTGAAGGGCAGGCGAATCTCACCTGGCGTCGCCTCCCGTAATGCCTCGTCAAGATAGTGCCGCTGGGCGGCCTCATCGTTCTGCCGCTCCGCCGCCCGGGCCTGCCAGAGCAGGAAGCACACCCGGTTCAGCCCCCGCCCGGCGGTACGGGCACTCTTCTCGCCCCGGGCGGCCTGGGCCGCCAGGGCCGGGTAGTCGCCGCGCTGCTGCAGTAGACGCAGCCAACCGAGCAGCCACCCCTCCTGCTGCTCGGACAGCGTTTCGCCTTCGGACACAGGCAGCACCGAGGCGTCGCGCAATATGCGTTCGGACGCATCCGTCCTGCCCTGCTCCATCTGCACCCGGGCGCTGATCAACTGATGACGCAACCGGGCCCGGGTCACATGGTGGCGCGTCGCCACCTTGGCGGCACGCCCCAGATCCTTGTCCGCCGCCTCTTCGCGGTTCAGTGCCCGCAGGCAAACGCTGCGCTCGGCATAGGCCAGGCCCAGGAAACCGTAATTCTGGCTGCTCTCCAGCAACTCCACCGCCTGGTCCAGCTCCCCCAGCGCTGCCTGCCAACGCTCCCACTGCTGCAGCACCATGGCCAGCTGCACGCGGATGAAGGCGAGCGCCATGCTGCGCCCCCAGCGCCGGGTCTGAGCGTGGTCTATGGAGGCACGCAGGCTCTGCTCGGCTTCCTTCAGGCGTCCCTGCAGATACAGCACGGTGCCGTGGTTGAAGCGCGCCAGCAGGTTCACCAGCGAGCCCTGGGTATCGTCGGACAGTTCGATGGCCGCCTGCGCGGCCTGCCGCGCGCACTCCAGCCGGTGCCCGGCACGCAGCGCATAGCCCTTGACGATGTAGGCCATCGCTCGGGTCAGGCGCTCCTGTACCGGGAAGCGTTCCGGCAGCGCCTCCTCCCCGCCCGCCAGTTCCGGCTCGTCGGTCTGGATGATGGCGGTAACGGTGCGCAGCACCTGCAGTTCATCGCGCAGCAACTGCCCGGCACCGTCGTCGGCGGCCGCAGCCTGGGCCCAAGCCATGGCTTCCCGGGCCTGCTCGAAGGCGCCCAGGTACGCCGAGGCCCAGCCGTAGAGCAGCGCCAGCCTGGCCCGCCGGCGTAACAAGTCGGCGGGCAGGCGTTCCAGCCACTCCCGCAGTTCCTTGAAGCGACAGCCGTATACCAGGGACTGGCCGATGGCTTCCAGCAGTTCGGCGGCCTGCTCGTACCAGCCGCCCTCCACCGCATAGGCCAGCGCGTCGAAAAACTCCTCGCGTTCCCGGTACCACTGGCTGGCCCGGCGCAGCAGTTGCGCCCGCGCTTGCGGGCTCCCCGCCTGCAGGCGGGCACGGAGAAAATCCCGGAACAGATGGTGGAAACGGTACCACTGGCGCTCCGCATCCAGGCTGAAGATGAACAGATTGGCCTGCTCCAGCTGGTCCAAGCGCCGCCGAGCGTCCTCGATACCCAGCACGGCATTGCACAGCGGGGCGCTGATTCGCTCCAGCACGGCGCTGCGCAGGAGAAACTCCTGCAGCGCCGGCTCCTGGCGCTGGAAGACGTCCTCCAGCAGGTAATCCGCCACCTCGGCCCGGGCACCGGAGAATTCGTCCACGAATCGCTGCGCGTCAGCCTGGTCGCGCAGGCTCACCGCCGCCAGTTGCAGACCGGCGATCCAGCCTTCGGAGCGCTCACCCAGGCGCCGCAGCTGAGCCTCATCCAGGACCAGGCTCTGGTTATCGCGCAGATAACAGGCCACCTCGTCGGCCGTGAAGCGCAACTCCTCCCAAGGCAGCTCCAGCAACTCCCCACGCATGCGCAAGCGCGCCAAAGCCAGAGGCGGCAGGTCACGGGAGCCGATGAGCAGGCGCAGATTCGCCGGCAGGTAGCGCAGCAGAAAGTCCACCGCCGCGTGGACCTCGGGGTTGGCGAGCTCGTGGTAGTCGTCCAGGGTCACGGTCAGCGGGCGACCGTAGCGCAGGCAGTCATCGATGAGGCTCGCCAGCGCCTCACGCACCGGTGCCTCGGGGCTGACTGCCAACATCTCCGCGGCCTCCTCGCCCAGGCTGGCGTCTACCCGGGCCAGGGCCGCCAGCAGCGCCATCATGAAGCGATGGGGGCTGTCGTCATAACGGTCCAGGGACAGCCAGGCGGCGCCCTCACCGGCCTCGCTCAGCACATCGTGATTCTGCGCCAGCACGGTGGTCTTGCCGGCCCCCGCCGGACCGTGGACCAGGGCGACACGGTAATCCCGCGCCCCCAGCAGGGCATCCAGCAAACGGCGCCGCCGCAGACTGAGTGCGCGGCTGACCGGTGGCCCCAGCTTGGGGGAGAGGATACGAGGATTGTGAGTGACGCTCATAAGCACAATAGCTGGCAATCTGGGCGCAGTGTACTGGCAGTGCGACGCGACCACCACCAGCTTCTTGTGAATGCGAATCGTTATCGTTAGGATCGAGGCTTCTTTTCCGTACGACAGGTGCCATTCCCATGCCCGAGAAAGCTCGCTCGCATCATCGCCCCAGCCGGGTCGCCATCCTGGCACAAGACGATCACTGCCTGCGCCTGGCCAGGCCCCTGCCCGCCGCGCCTCCCCGAAGCCCCTTGGCCGATGACCACCTGGTGCAACTGCTGCGCGGTCTGTTGGACCCGGGGAGACGCTGATCCACCCCCTGGGGTTGCGCGGCAGCCAATCGCTCCGAGGCCAAAGGAATAGACCGGCGCCTCCCATAGGCTTGGCCTATCGGGAAATTCGGAATAAACGATTACACAGTACCGGGCTCAGGCCTTACCCTTGCCCTCCACCCAACAAGCATACCGTGGAGGCTTGCCATGGCCGGAGCGATCAAGATCAGCGACAGTGACTTCGAGCAGCAGGTGCTGCAGTCCAAGGAGCCGGTACTGGTGGATTACTGGGCGGAATGGTGCGGGCCGTGCAAGATGCTGAGCCCCATTCTGGACCAGGTGGCGGAAGAGTACGCCGGCAAGGTCAGGGTGGTGAAGCTGAACATCGATGACAACCCGGAGACTCCCCAGCGCTTCGGCGTGCGCGGCATCCCCACGCTGATGCTGTTCAAGGACGGCCAACCCCAGGGCACCAAGGTGGGCGCCATGCCCAAGCAGGCTCTGACGGGCTTCATCGAGGAAAGCCTGGCCGACTAGGCAGACGCCGCCCTTAGCGCCGCGGGCGCGGTGCTACAACCAGCGTCGCGCCCACCAGCCGATGGCCTCCGCGGCGTAATGCCCCCAGTGCCGACGCCCCCAGCGCTCGGCGGGTATCTCCTCGGACTGGGTCATGTCCGCCAGAAACTGCTGCTCCAGTGCCGCGCACAGCGTCGCCGAGCGCGAGACCAGATTGATCTCGTAGTTCAAAAACACGCTGCGATAATCCAGATTCGAAGTGCCCACACTCGCCCAGTCGCCATCCACCACGGCGGTCTTGGCGTGCAGCATCCGGGGCAGATACTCGTAAATGCGCACCCCCCCCTCCAGCAAACGCGTGTACGCCGCATGGGAGGCCCAACGGGCCAGGCGCACATCACTCTTGCCCGGCAGCAGCACGCGCACATCCACCCCTCGACGCGCGGCACGCACCAAGCGACCCTGCATGCGGTGGTCGGGCACGAAGTAAGGGTTGGTGAGCCAGATACGCCGGCGGGCATCGTTCAGGGCGGCATCGAACACGCGGCGCAGCCGGCGCCGGGCGTAGAGGTTGTGATTGGAGAGCAGCACCTGTTCGGCGGACAGGCGTATCGGCAAGTGGCGCTCCCGCCGCCCCTGCCAGAACAGCTCGAAGCTTTCCGATGCCTGACGCACCAGATCACCGCCCAAACGCACGTGGGTATCGCGCCAGCGCGCTTCACCATAGAGTTCCCGGGAGCTGAGCCGGTGGATATTGAAGCCCCCCATGAAGGCACTTTCCTCATCCACCAGCAGCAGCTTGCGATGATTGCGCCGGTTGTAGCGCAAGGGGCTGCGCCAACGCCAGCGATGAAAACGCCGCACGGCCACCCCCGCCGCCAGCAGCTCCCGCTCCACCCGTGCCGGCACACCCCACAGCGAGCCGAAGGCATCCACCAGCAAACGCACCCTCACCCCACGCCGGGCCGCCGCGCACAGGGCGTGGACGAAGCGCTGGCCGAGCTCATCGCACTCGAAGATGTACACCTCCAGATCCACCCGGCGGCGCGCGCGCTGGATGGCCGCGCACATGGCCCGGTAGAGGGCGTCACCCTCGGTGTAGATCTCATCGACGCTGGAGTGCTCCACGGGCATACCGGCCTCGGCGGCGCTGGGTTAGCGCCTGGATGATGCGGGGCAATCGCCGCGGGGGGCAAGTGCACCGGCCCCGCCGCTCAGGCGCTGCGCCGCCACCAGCCGCGCCAAACGGCTGTGGTTTCACACTCCTCGGCGCCATCGGCGAACAGGCGCATGGCCAGCGCCGCCCGCTCCTCGGCCTGGTCGGGGATCGCAGCCAGGGCCTTGATGCGGTCCAGCCGATGCGCCAGGCCCTTGCGATTGGCCAGCTGTATGCTCAAGCCCGGCCGGGCGTTCAGCTCCAGCACCAAGGGGCCGCGCTCGGCGTCCAGCACCACATCCACGCCCAGATAATCCAGGCCCACCAGCTCTTGGCAGCGCGCCGCCAGCACCATCAGTCGGTCCCAGCCGGGAATGGCCAGCCCGGCAATCTCCATGCCGGTATCCGGGTGATGGTGCACCAGGCGCTCACGCCACACCCCGCTCAGGGTGCGCCCGCTGGCCAGCGCGATACCCGCGCCCACGGCGCCCTGATGCAAATTGGCCTTGCCGTCGGACTGTTGGGTGGGCAGGCGCACCATGGCCATCACCGGCACGCCGCGAAAGACGATGCTGCGTATATCCGGCACACCGCCGTAGGTGAGCTTCTCGAACACCGGCGCGAAGCGCACCCGCTGCTCGATCAGGGCCTGGTCGGGCGCACCGCCCAGGCTGTGCATGCCCGAGAGGATATTGGAGACATGATGCTCCAACGCCTCGCGTGTCACGATGCGGCCGTTGGAGCGGCGGAAGCCCCCGGGGCGGCGATCGGTCACCACCACGATCCCCGCCCCGCCACTGCCGTGGGCGGGCTTGATGACGAAATCCTCGCGGCCTTTCAGCATCGCGCCCAGCTCCCGCACCTGGCGCTCGGTACGGATCACGCCATAGAGCTGCGGCACGGCGATACCCGCGGCCTCGGCCAGGCGTTTCGTGGCGAGCTTGTCGTCCACCAGCGGGAAGAGCCGACGCGGGTTGCAGGGCATGATGTACTCGCCGTTGCGCTGGTTCATGCCGACGATGCCCAGCTCCCGAAGCTTGCGCGGACTGATCAGCATCAGGACAGCTCCCGGGCGGCCGCCGCCGAGCGAAAGCGCCACAATTCGGACAGGCGATACCCGGTGTAGCGCCCCAGCAGCAGAGTCGCCGCCAGCACCACCAGCAGCAGCTCGGGGAACACGAACACCAGGTGCTGGACGAGCGCTTGATTCATCACCAGATAACCGAGCACCGCCACCAGCAGGCTGCCGAAACCCTGCTGAAAGGCATCCCGCGCGCCGTGCTCTTCCCACACCAGCGACATCCGCTCCACGGTCATGGCGAGAATGACCATGGGAAACAGGGCCACGGATAGCGCCCGGTCCAGCCCCAGCTGATGGCTCAGCAGGCTGATGCCCACCATGATCAGGATCACCAGGGTGAGCACCGCGGCCAGGCGCGGCACCAGCAAGAGCTTGAGATGTTCCAGATACCGCCGCAACAGCAGGCCGATAGCGACGATCATGATGAACAGGGTGATGCCCCAGAGCAGCCGGGTCTCGCGAAAGGCCAGCGCGATCAGCACCGGCATGAAGGTGCCGAAGGTCTTCACGCCCACCACATTGCGCAACAGCACCACCAGCAAGGCCCCTATGGGCACCGCCAGCAGTATCCGATAGGCGTTCTGGGTATTCACCGGCAGCCCGTAGAGGGAATATTTCGCCAGGCCCGCGTTGTCACGCTGGGCCAGTTCAACCACGTCCCGCTCACCCAGCGCGGCGGAGAACTCCACCTGAGCGGGCGATCCGCCGCTGGTGGTCACCAGCGGGCCATCGCCCACCCGCCAGACCAGAGCGTTCCCGGGCAGGCCGGGCGCGCCGCTGACCGGGTCGTAACTCAGCCAGCGCTGCCCCTCGTGCACCTGCAACCAGGGCTGCAGGCTGCCCTGACGCATGCCGTCCTCCATGGGCAGCAGCCAAACGATACGAGCGGGGATGCGCGCGCCGGCCAACACCCATATCAGCCGCCGCACAGACTCCGCCGAGCCCGGCGCGTTCTCGCGCAGCAGCCGCACATGATCGTCCGGCTGCTCGGCGCCGAAGCGGCGCAACAGGGCGCGAGTGAAGGAGGCGATATCCGCCGATTCGCCCCGCACCGTCTCCAGCAGCGCGGTCACCGCCGAGCCGTAGGGCTCCGGGTAATCCGGCACGGCGGGATAGGCCGGAGGCTCCCACTGGGTATCCGCCACTTCGGCGCGCGGCGTCATCTGCAAGCGATAGTAAAGCACCTGTTCGCCGCGGGCGCGACGCACGGCCCACCGAGCCAGGCGGTTGTCGCCCCGCTGCTCGGTGGCCAGACCGTAGTTGCTGGAGATGAAGTCCTCCCCCAGGCGGCGATGCCCCGCCAACTGCTCGGCGGGAATCGCCAGATCCAGCTTGGCCGGCCCGCCCTCGGCCTCGAACTTCACCCGGGCCTCCACCGTCCAGACCCGCGCCTGCTCAGTGGGCAGCAGCGGCAGACCCAGCATCTGAGACTTGTACCAGGCCATGCCGATCCCGGTGACCAGCAGCAGCAGCGCCAGCACCCGCACGGAGGGATCACGAAGGGCCATCGCTCAGCCCGCGCCCTGTTCGCAGCCACCGGGGCCAACGAACTCGTTGCCCGGATCGATCAAGGCCACATCAGCCAGGAAGCGGCGCCCCAACAGCACCGGGTAGATGAAGCGGCTACGGTCGACGAGGGAGAACTCCGCGGTGTGGGTTTCCCCGCCCAGGCAGAAGTCCATCTCCACCACCGGGCGACGATCGGAGGGGCCTGCGTGATTCTTGATCAGCACATCGCGCGCGAGCGGGCGTTCGAAGACTTGCCGCTTTTCCTTGCCGTGGTTCTCCAGATCCACGGTAAAGCGCACCCAAGGGGCACCGTCGCGCTCGAAGCGCTCGATATTCTCGGCATGCATGGAGGCGGTGTTCGCGCCACTGTCCAGCTTCGCCTTGATCCGCCAGCCTGTTGAGCCCACGTGCAGGTACTCGACCCAACCGAGCACCACCCGCTGCGAGGGGGTGTCACCACCCGCCTGCACCGGCGCGGCAAACAACAGACAGAGCAGGATCCGCGCGAGCTCGCGACGCATGAAACACACCTTTACTTCGCCGTGGGGTCGCCCATTGTCGGCAGTCAGTAAAAGTGTGACAAGAGTCTCTATATGACGACAGTTGCGGGGAAAAACGGGCTCAGAGGGAGACTTCCACCCGGTTGCGGCCGTTCTCCTTGGCCCGGTACAGGGCCTGGTCGGCGCGCTCGATGAAGCTCTTTCGGTCCTCGCCCGGGCGCAGATTCGCGCAGCCAAAGCTTGCCGTGATACTGATCCACTGCTCGTCGATCAGAAACGGCGTGCCGGCCACTTCCTGGCGCACGCGCTCGGCACAGGCGCGGGCCCCATCCAGATCGCAGCGGGGCAGCAGCACCACGAACTCCTCCCCCCCATAGCGGCAGACCACGTCCATGCTGCGCGCCACGGTCTGGATACGCCTGGCCACTTCCCGCAGGGCCTGGTTGCCCGCCTCGTGGCCGTGGGTGTCGTTGAAGCGCTTGAAGTGATCCACGTCGATCAGCATCACCGAAAGCCCCTGCTTGCGGCTCTGGCGTTGGGCTTCGCTGATGCGGTGGCCCAGCTCGGACTCGAAGAAGCCGAAGTTGTGCAGCCCGGTCAGCCGGTCGGTCACCGCCTGCTCCGCCAGCAGTTCGACCTTCTGGCGCAGGCTTTCGTTGAGTTCGTTGATGGACTGGTTCTGCTTGGCCACCAGCTCGTAGAGCTGGGCATTGCCCAGGCTGGTGCCGACGAAGTCTCCGAGCAGATCGATCAGCTCCTGCATGTCTTCGTCCAGGCTTACCGGCTCGCGCAGGCTTGCCAACCACAGCACGCCCACGGCCTGCTGCTTGCGCCGTATGGGCACCAGCAGGAAGGTGCGCGGCTCACCCAGGGCCTGCAGAGCCGCCAGGTCGTTATCCGCCATGGGCAGATCGCGGATCTGGGCCGCATCCGCCAGGTAAAGCGGCGAATTCTGCATGAATACGATGGGCAGGGCGCCGGCATCCACCCGCAGCGGATAGTGCGCGTCACGGTAGAAAGCCCAGGCGCGCTCGCGCTCCAGCTCGAAGCCAGGCCGAGTCTGCACCGACTGGACCTTGAGCTCATCGCCCTCCTGCAGAGCCACGCCGATCAGATCGAAGGGGAAGCGGCGCAGGAACTCCTCGGAGATCGCCTCGTAGATGAGCTCACTGGAGCGCAGATCGTTGACTCGGGCCACAAAGCGCAGGAACGCCTTCTGGTCGCGCTCGGCGGCCTCCAACGCCCTCTCCCGCCGGCGCACCGATTCATGGTAGCGGGCGTGGGCAAGCTGGTTGGCGAAACATTCGACCAATTCGTCCAGACGCTCACGGCCTTGCGCCGAGAGGGTCTTCTGATCGCACAGCAGCACCGCCACCGAACCCAGCACCCCCGAGCGGGCTACCAGGGGCAGCACCAGGATGGCGCTCAGCCCCATGAAGCGAAAACGGGTACGCACACCCTCGGGGCACTCCGCCAGGGTGTCCTGGTCGATGTAGACCGGGGCGCTGCTGTTCACGCAGCGGCTGTGCAGATCGTCGCCGCCCAGGGGAATGCGGGTATGTCGGTAGGTATCCTCCAGCGCCGCGTGGGCAGGAGGCAGCCGCAGCATGCGAAAATCCAGATACTGCCGCGCATCATCCGCCAGGGTGACCAGATAACCGTCCACTTCCGACAGGGCATCCAGCTCATCGCCGAGCAAATCCAGCAGCACGTCCAGATCGATGGTCGCGCTGATGGTCTTAAGCAGCTGCGTGTCCGCACAGCCCCGGAGTTCGGGCAGGGTTTCCGTCATGAACCGGCTCGCTAAACGCCGTTTATAAAAGAATTATTAGGCACGTCGCGGCCGAATATAACGCAGCCCCCGACAAAGGTGAACACCGGCTCAGTGTCTCCTTCATCCCCAAGCGGTAAACGGCTCCGTCAACGAACGGGTGAGCACCAAGGCGTCTTCCCGACCCTGCTCCGCGGGATAGTAGTCCTTGCGGCGGCCCACGACACGAAAGCCGAGCTGCTCGTAGAGGCGCCGAGCGGGCACATTGCCGGGGCGGACCTCCAGCAACAGGCACTCGGCGCCCAGGCGGGCGGCCTGGGCCAGCGCGTGGCGCAGCAGACGCCCACCCAGGCCCCGGGACTGAAAGTCGGGATCCACGCAGAGATTGAGCAGATGCGCCTCACCGGCCGCGCAGGACATCACCGCGTAACCGCGCAAAGCCTGGGCATCCAGGCCGACCCAACAGCTATAACCGACCCGAACGCAATCGCGGAAGATGCCCTCGGTCCAGGGATAGGGGTAGGCGCGCCGCTCCACCGCCATGACCTGGGGAATATCCGCTTGGCTCATGGGGCGTATCAGCAGCGGGGGCTCATCCAGCACTCGGGCGCTCACGCCGCCTCCCGGCGCAGCAGAGCCATGCCACGCTTGAGATCCTGCCAGGCCTTGGCCTTTTCGGAGGGCATGCGCAGCAGGTAGGCCGGGTGATAACTGACCAGCAGCGGTATGCCCGTGGCACCGTAGTGGTGGGCGCGGCCACGCAGTCGCCCCAAGGGCTCATCACTGGCCAGCAGACTCTGCGCGGCCACCCGTCCCAGGGCGAGAATCAGCCCAGGCTGCAGCAGCTCCACCTGGCGTTGCAACCAGGGCGCGCAGGCGCGCAATTCCTCGGGGCGCGGATCCCGGTTGCGGGGCGGGCGACATTTCAAGGTATTGGCGATGAACACCTGCTCCCGGGCAAGGCCCATCGCCAGCAGCATATTATCCAGCAGCCCGCCGGCGGGACCCACGAAGGGCTCGCCCAACCGCTCCTCGTCCGCGCCCGGCGCCTCGCCGACCACCAGCAGGCGGGCGTCCCGGGCGCCGGAACCGAACACGGTCTGCGTGCGCCCCTCGCACAGGCCGCATTGGCGACAGCCGCTCACCGCCGCTGCCAGTTCGGGCCAGTCCTGCGTCAAACCGGAACCCCCGGCCACCCACGGCTGCGGCTGCGGCTGCGGCTGCGGCGAGGATTCTGTGGGCTGCGTCGGCGGCACATCCACCGGCGCGGTTTCCACCGACGCGGTTTCCACCGACGCGGTTTCCACCGACGAGGCTTCCACCGGTATCGCGGTGGCGGGCGCGGCCTCGGTTCGCGCCGCCGGTTCGCGCGGCACCCAAACGTCCACGCCCAGCCGGGCGAGGTAGTTCAGGCGGCGCTGTTCGGCGGCATCAGCCATGAGACTCCCGGGTGCTCAGACCCCGTCCACCTGCGGATGGGTGCGTTCGGCGCCCTGCATGACCTTGTTCAAGGCGTTCAGATAGGCCTTGGCCGAGGCGATGACGATATCGGTATCGGAACCCTGCCCGTTGACCACGCGCCCGGCTTTCTCCACCCGTACGCTCACCTCGCCCTGGGAATCGGTGCCGCTGGTGATGTTGTTCACGGCATAGAGCAGCAGTTCGGTGCCGCTTTGCAGGATCTGGTCGATGGCTCGGAAAGCCGCATCCACCGGGCCGCTGCCCGCGGCCTTGGCCCGACGCTCCTCGCCGTCCACCGACAGGACCAACTCGGCCTCCGGGCGCTCGCCGGTCTCGGAGCACACGCGCAGTGACTGCAGGCGCACCCGCTCGTTCTCCAGCGACCAGGTGGCCTCGCTCACCAGGGCCTGCAGGTCCTCGTCAAAGATCTCGTGCTTCTTGTCGGCCAGGTCCTTGAAGCGCACGAAAGCCTCGTTGAGCTGCTCTTCCGAATCGAAGGCCACACCCAGCTCCTGCAGGCGGCTGCGGAACGCGTTGCGACCCGAGTGCTTGCCCAACACCATGCGGTTCGCGCCCCAGCCCACATCCTCGGCGCGCATGATTTCGTAGGTCTCGCGGTGTTTGAGCACCCCGTCCTGATGAATGCCGGATTCGTGGGCGAAGGCATTGGCACCGACGATGGCCTTGTTGGGCTGCACGGCGAAGCCGGTGATATTGGAGACCAGCCGGGAGGTGGGCACGATCTCTTGAGCGTTGATGTCGGTCTTGCAGGGAAACACGTCCTGACGGGTGCGCACCGCCATCACCAGCTCTTCCAGCGCCGCATTGCCGGCCCGCTCACCCAGCCCGTTGATGGTGCACTCCACCTGGCGCGCGCCGTTCAGCACCGCGGACAGGGAGTTGGCCACCGCCACGCCCAGGTCGTTGTGGCAATGCACCGACCAGACCGCCTTGTCCGCATTGGGCACATTCTCGCGCAGGCGGCGGATCAAGCCGCCGAACTGGTCGGGCAGGTTATAGCCCACGGTATCGGGAATGTTGACGGTGCGCGCCCCGGCGTCGATCACCGCTTCCAGAATCCGGCACAGGAAATCGAATTCGGAGCGACCGGCATCCTCGGGGGAAAATTCCACATCGTCGGTGAGCTGGCGGGCCTGCTTCACCGAGCGCACCGCCTGCTCCACCACCTCGTCCGGCTCCAGCTGGAGCTTCATCTTCATGTGGATCGGCGAGGTGGCGATGAAGGTGTGGATGCGCCCGGCTGCAGCATCTCGCAGGGCCTCGCCGGCACGGGCGATATCCGCCTCGCGGGCACGGGCCAGGCCGCAGACGATGCTCTCGCGCACCGTGCGCGCCACCGCCTGCACGGATTCGAAGTCCCCATTGCTGGCGGCGGGGAAGCCGGCCTCGATCACATCCACCCGCAGGCGCTCCAGGGCGCGGGCGATGCGGACCTTCTCCTCCCTGGTCATGGAGGCACCAGGGCTCTGCTCGCCATCGCGCAGCGTGGTGTCGAAAATGATCAGTTTCTCTTTATCGCTCATGCCTTGCTCCCCATCGTGCGCCGGACTGCGCGGCGCGCATTCTATCACCGCGTGTCCCGCTCTTCCCCGGCCACTCGTTCGCTCTCGCCGCCCCCACGCGCCGCCTTGCGCTTTCTACGCTGACGTACGGTCAGCGCCGGGCCCGTGCACAGGTAGATCAGCGCCGCGGCAAACAGCACCCGAGGCGGATCGATGGCGGCGAAGGCCAGTAGCAACACCAGGACCACCATGGCGATGAAAGGCACTCGGTAGCGGAAATCGAATTCCTTGAAACTGTAGTAGCGCACATTGCTGACCATCAGCAAGCCCGCCGCCAGGGTAAGCACCAGCGCCACATAGCCCACCGACACGCCGCCGAAGTTCCAGTCCGCCCCGCTCCAGACGAGGCCCGCCACCACGGCGGCGGCGGACGGGCTGGGCAGGCCCTGGAAATACCGCTTGTCCGCCGAGCCCGCCTGGGTGTTGAAGCGGGCCAGACGCAGGCCGGCACAGGCGGCATAGGCGAAGGCGGCGATCCAGCCCATCTTGCCCAGGGTCGGCGCCACTTCGGCCAGATCGGCCAGCGCCCAGTGGTAGACCACCAGCGCCGGCGCCAGCCCGAAGCTGACCATATCGGCGATGCTGTCGTACTGCACGCCGAAATCGCTCTGGGTGTTGGTCAAGCGCGCCACGCGGCCGTCCAGCCCATCCATGATCATGGCGATGAAAATCGCTCCGGCCGCGGATTCGAAAGCACCGTGGCTGGCGGCGACGATGGCGTAGAAACCGAAGAACAGCGCGATGGTGGTGAGCAGGTTCGGCAACAGATAGATGCCGCGCCGGCGGGGTTGTTTCTCGTCCTCGGACATAGACCTCGTTTCCCTGGTGAAGCGGTGTCAACGGTAGAGCATGCGCCGGTTCCGCTCAAGCGGGAAGCGGGATGATGAAGACGCGTGAGATCTGGGAGGCAACCGTCTATCGGTTTTGCAAGCTCGGTGCGGGCCCTGGGGGTGGTGCGGCCTGCGGCGGCCCACGATTTGGCACCGGGCTGCGCCCGGCGCTCCCCTGCGCTTCTCGCCGGAAGGGGGCGAGCAGCAAACTCGCTACGCTCAAACAAGCTGCTCGCTGATCCCCTTCCGGCTG